>DATBYI010000685.1:0-5644 GCA_036513815.1 Solirubrobacteraceae bacterium | reverse complement strand
ACGTTGAAGTCGCCGTGCGAGTCGGTGTCGAGGAATGGCTCTTCCTGCGAGACCGGTGTGGTCGGCAACGTCGTGTATTCGTTGTGCTGCGGCTGCGGGGCCGGCGGTTGGGCGCCGAAGTCGGTTGCCGGTGCGCCGTTGTCGCCCAGGAACACCTGGTTCCACACCCCGTTGGTCCAGCCGTCGAGGTTGCTGTTGCGGGTGAAGAACTGCTGCTGGTTGGCGTTGATGACCGTGCCATTGTTGAACTCATCGTCGGCCAGGAAGCCGCCGCTGACGAACCCCTCGTCGCAGTAGTCCGTCAGGGTGACGGTCCCGTTCATGATCACCCGGCGCATCGGGGCCGCCTGCGACACGGCCCACATCTCGTTGGAGTTCTCGCACGCCGCGCCCCCGCTATCACCGACCGCCGGCACATAGGTCGGCGGTGTCGAAGGCAGCGTCACGTTCAGTGTCAAGTTCGACAGTGAGCGCCAGAAGTTGTCCAGGCCGTCGCATGGGGCGCCGCCCCCAGGGCACTGGTTGAAGACGTCGATTGCCCCGTTGATCGTCACGTCGCCCGGCACGGCTCCCAGCCCCGCCACCTGTGTGTAGTAGCCGACCTGGAAGATCAGGGGATCCGCAGCGGATCCGTACGTCCCCGGCGCGAAGAAAACCGCGTAGCGCTGGGCCGAGAACTGGCCGGCAGCGGGAACCTGCTGCCCCGCGATCGTATTGAGCTCGTTCTGGATCGCCGACTGCGACATCGACGGGTTGAACACGATCACGTTTGGGCCAAACGGCGATCCGCTCGAAGGCGACGCCGACGCGATCGCCGGCATCGCCGCCGCGACCAAACCCATCAGCGCGATCGACATTGACACTCGCACGGCCACCGTCTTGCGCATCAGCTCTCCTCGTTCCGCTGGGCAACGATCCCCGGTGCCGACCCTACTACGCGAAGCGCGAGTCGCGAGTTAAGTCTCCGAGGACGAGGCGCCGCGCGCCCGGGTCGCTTCCTCGAGCAGCGCGCGCACGTCCGCCAGCGGGCCGAGGTGGGCGAGCTTGTCCGGGTTGATGATCGAGTTGACGCCGGTGATCTCGCCGCCCGCGACTTCGAGCGCCCACACGGCCACGAGCCGATCCTCGCCGTCGAGTAGCAAGGCCCCCGGCGTTCCATTGACCTCGACCGGCCGCATCGACGCGCCCGGCACGCGCGAGCCGACCCGCACCCAGTTGACCAGCGCGCGGGCCACGCGATTTCGCCCGCGCAGCGCGCGGGCCAGCGCCGGCACCTTGCCGCCGCCGTCGCCGGTGAGGACGACGTCGTGGGCGAGGAGCGATTCCAAGCCGGCCAGGTCCCCATCCTGGACGGCGGCGAAGAATCGCTGCGCCAGCTCGTCGCGCTGCTCACGCGAGGTCTGAAAGCGCGGACGGCCCTGCTCGACGTGCGCCCGGGCGCGGCTCGCCAGCTGGCGGACGTTGTCTGGGTTCTTGTCCACGATCCGCGCGATCTCGTCATAGCCGTAGTCGAACACGTCGCGCAACAGGAGCACCGCGCGTTGCTCGGGCGAGAGGCTCTCGAGCAGGACGAGCAGCGCGAGCGACAGCGAATCGGCCATCTCGGCCCGGCGCTCCGGGTCCTCCGAGGGGTCGGTCACGATCGGCTCCGGCAGCCAGTCGCCCACGTAGCGCTCGCGGCGGACGCGCGCCGAGCGGAGCGAGTCGATCGCCAACCGCGTGGTGACCGTGGCGAGGTACGCGCGCGGCGACTCGATCCGCTTGCCGGCCTCGAGGGCCCGGTGCAGACGCAGCAGCGCCTCCTGGACCACGTCCTCGGCCTCGGCGACGCTGCCGAGCATTCGGTAGGCGATCGCGAACGCGCTCGGACGCAGCTCGTCGAGCAACTCGTCTGGGCTCGGAGTGCTCACGCCGCGAACCCCTGACGCCAGCTGGCGTGGCGCGGCTGCCAGCCCAGCTCGCGCTTGGCCTTGGCGTTCGACGCGCCCCGGATCTCGGTCATCATCACCGTGCCCGCCTCTCCGGCCGCCAACCGTCCGACCCAGCGCGGTACGTGCCACGGACGAGGCGCGCCGATCGCCACGGCCAGCCCCGGCAGCCACTCGGACACCGGCGCGGGCTCGTCGTCGACGACGTTGTAGATCCCGCGCCGTCCGTGATCGACCGCCGCGACCGTCGCCTCGGCGGCATCCGCGATGTGGATAAACGACCAGACGCCGGCGCCGTTTCCCACCACCGGGATCTTCCGCTTGCGGACCATCTCGATCTGCTCGCCGCCGGGCGCCATTGACGTTCCGGGACCATAGAACCCGCCGTAGCGAAGCACGATGCCCTCCGTCCAGTCGGCGCCCACCACCGCCTCCTCGAGGTGGCGGATAGCCGCCAGCGACTCGCGCATCTCACGCGCGGGGGACGGATCGAGCGGATCGTCCTCGCTCTTGACCGGGCCGCCGGTCCGTGCGTACGGCCAGCCCGTGAAGCTCTGGGCCACGAACCGCTCCACCCCGGCCGCGCGCGCGGCCGAGAGCAGGTGATCGGTCCCGTCGGTGCGCAGGCGGTTGGTCGGCGCAAACGAGCGGTCGAAGTGGCGTAGATCGAGCGCGGCGATCGCGGTCAGCTGGTGAACGATGACGTCCGGCTCGGCGGCCGCCACCGCTCCGGCGAGCTGTTCTGGGTCGAGCCCGTCGGCCACGACGGACTGAGCGCCGAGCTCCCGTAGGACCGCCTGCTTGGACTCGCTGCGCGTCATCCCAACCACCTGGTGTCCCGCCGCCAGCAATTGCGGGACGAGTTGCTTGCCCATGGCGCCGGTGGCGCCGGCCACGAAGACTTTCATTGCGGCTCCTCTGATCGGTTTCACACCCGATTGACGAGGAAGCCGTCGCCGCTGTGACAGCTACGTCGCGCCGCCGCCCTCCTACGCGACCGGCACCGCGCCGAGCCGCTCGGCAGTGATCGCCTCGAGCGCGTCGCGCAGCGCTGCCACCCGATCAGCCCCGAACCGCTCGCCCCACTCCTGCTCGAGCTCATCGATCAGCTGCATGCCGAGCGCCCTCGCCGCCTGCCCGCGCTCGGTCAACCGGATGATCTTGGCCCGCCCGTCGCTTGGATCGGGGACGCGCTCGGCATAACCGCGCTGCTCGAGGTCGCTGACAACCTCCCCGACCGACTGCTTGGTCATGAACGCGCGCTCGGCGAGCTCGGTCAGTCGCGTGCCCTCCGGATCGATGTTGCCGAACACACATCCGTGCGTGATCCGAATGTCGCTGTAGGGCGTGTCGGCCACGCGCTTCGTCAGCTCGTCCTCGAAGGCGCCCAGGCCCACGTCGAGCAGGCGAATGAGCGGATGACGGCCCGCGAACGTGGAACCGGGATTTGACGTCGGCGGCGCCTGACGGCGGCGCCTTAGATCCGTTGACATTTGTTCAGGACTCCTGATAAGGTGCCCAGACAATTCTGAAGCCTTACAAGGTCACCTGACTATCTTAGCACCTCAGAGCCTGGAGGATTTGCATGACTCGGAAGTGGTGGACCTTACTCACGGTGAGCGTCGGAACGTTCATGCTGCTGCTCGACATCACCGTCGTGAACACCGCGCTCCCTTCGATCCAAAAGGACCTCGGCGCGAGCTTCACCGACGTTCAGTGGGTGATCGACGCCTACACGTTGTCGCTCGCGGCGATCGTCCTGACCGCGGGCTCCCTGGCCGACCGGCTCGGCCGCCGCGCCGTGTTCGCGGTCGGGCTGGGCATCTTCTCCGCCGCGTCGCTCGCCGCCGGGCTCGCCCCCGACGCGACGTTCCTCAACGTCGCCCGCGCGATCCAGGGCATCGGCGGCGCCGCGATGTTCGCGGTCTCGCTCGCACTCGTCGCCCAGGAGTTCGCCGCCGGACGCGAACGCGCCACCGCGATGGGCATCTACGGCGCGACGATCGGGATCTCGGTCGCCATCGGCCCGCTCGTCGGTGGCGCGATCACGAGCGGGCTCGGCTGGCGCTGGGTGTTCTTCGTCAACGTGCCGGTCGGTGCCGCGGCCCTCGCGCTGACCTTCGTCCGCGTGCGCGAGTCGCGCGACCCGAACGCCACCCGCATCGACTGGCTCGGGCTGGTCACCTTCTCGAGCGCGCTCCTAATGCTCGTGCTCGCGCTGCTGCGCGGCAACGACAACGGCTGGGGGAGCCCGCTGATCGTCGGCCTGCTCGTTGGCGCCGCGCTCATGATGGCCGCCTTCGCGGCAGTCGAGCGGCGGGTGCCTGAGCCGATGCTTCCGCTGGAGCTGTTCCGCCGCGGCGCGTTCACCGGCGTGCAGATCGCCGCGGCCGCCGTCTCCGCCTCTCTCTTCGCCCTGTTCCTGTACCTGACGCTGTACCTCCAGAACTACCTCGGCTACTCGCCGCTCCAGGCCGGGCTGCGCTACCTGCCGATCACGCTGGTGCCGTTCCTCGTCGCGCCGCTCGCCGTCGCGCTGATGGGCCGGTTGCCCGCTCGCGCCCTGATGGCCATCGGGCTGGGCGGCGTCGGTGGCGGCCTGCTCCTGATGACCGGCCTGAGCGCGCACTCGAGCTGGACCGCCCTCCTGCCCGGTTTCATCGTCGCCGGCGTCGGCGTCGGCCTGCTCAACCCGGTGATCGCCGACGTCGCGGTCAGCGTCGTCTCGCGCGACCGAAGCGGGATGGCGGCCGGGATCAACGACACGTTCCGGCAGGTGGCGATCGCGGTCGGCGTCGCCGCGTGGGGCGCGATCTTCCTGGCCCGCGGCGCGGACAGGATCTCCTCGCTCGTCCCCGGCGCCCCCGCCCACCGGCTGATCCAGGAGGCCTCCTCCGGCCTGCTGCCCCACTCCGCTCACGGCGTCGTCGCGGACGCCGCCCGCCAGGGCTTCTTGAGCGGGCTGAACACGATCCTCCTGATCGGCGGCCTACTCGCGCTGGCCGGGGCGGTGGCGGCCGCGTGGCTCGTTCGCGAGCACGAGATCGAGCGCGAGCGGCCTGAGCTGACGGGCGCGGTCGAGCCGGTCGCCGCCTGACCCCGCCGGGGTGGGTCAAATCCGCACACTCGACGACGACCGTTGCTCGAGTGCGCGGTTGTGGCCCATATATGGCGCTGAATCGCCATTCACCTCCGCCGGGCGTGCCGAGTGTGCGGTTGTGACCCGTTTTTTTGGGCCTCGCCTGCGGCTCGGCATCCCTGGGGCCGGTGCCGGCGGGCATCCTTGCCCGCCGGTCGGTCACGCCACCCAGGCCGGCGACGCGCCCTGCTCGCGCACCCACTGGCCGACCAGCCCGCGCAGGTGCGCCACGAAGCGGTCGTGCTCGTGGGGCGGGTAGGTCGCCCGCACGGTGTCGACGAGCAGGCGGTCGAAGTCGGCCGAGGCCACCCAGTCGAGCACGAGCTCGTCGAGGTGAGCCAGGCGACTGGCGCAGAAGTCCTGGTAGCGGTCGACCTCGAAGTGCTCATCGGCCAACCGGCGGTAGGCGGCGAGCTTCTCGCGGTAATCGAGGTCGTCGCGGTCGGCGATCTCGAAGTAGCGCCGCGTGTCGAGGTCCAGGCGCGGGCGCCGGCGGGTGACCAGGCAGAACGTGCACCAGGCCAGGAGTGTCTTGATCGCCCGGGGGAAGTAATAGTGCAAGCTGGTGAGGGCGACG
>DATBYI010000684.1:0-4308 GCA_036513815.1 Solirubrobacteraceae bacterium | reverse complement strand
ACAGCTCGTCCACGCCGAGTGGACGAAGTTCCGGACGGTTCGCGGCTGGGTGATCGGGACGGTGTTCGCGGGCCTCGTGATCGTCCTGTTCGCGTACCTGGCGACGTTCCGCCACGAGGACGGCGGCATCTGCGTCGGCGCCAGCCCGGCCTCGGTCACCTGCCAGAGCTTCTCTCACCCGCAGCCCGCGCTCGGGCCGGGCGGTGTGCCGGTGACCGACACCTACTACCTGGTGCACCGAACGCTGACGGGAGACGGGAGCGTCACCGCTCGGATCGGTTCGCTGAGCGGCGAGGCGCAGACCGCAGGCGGCGGTGCCGGCGTGAGCGTGCAAGACCTCGTGGGCGCGTCCGGCGCCGTCAACGAGTGGGCCAAGGCCGGGCTGATCGTCACCGCGAGCACCAAGCCGGGCGCCGCCTACGCCGCGGTGATGCTGACCGGAGGGCATGGCGTGCGCATGCAATACGACTACACGGGCGACACGGCTGGGCCGGCCGTGTCGGCGCTGAAGGCACACTGGCTGCGCCTGACCCGCTCCGGTGCGACGCTCACGAGCTACGAGTCTCCGGACGGAAGAAGCTGGACCAAGGTCGGAACCGAGCAGCTCGCCGGCCTTCCCGCCAGCGTGCAGGCCGGGTTGTTCGTCACCTCCCCCCCCGCGACCGACCTGTCCTCGCCCCAGTTCTTCGGCGGAGAGGGGGGAGCCAACCAGACGGCGACGGGGGCAACCGCGACCTTCGGTCGGCTGAGCCTTGCGGGCGGCTGGTCGGCGGCCGGCTGGAGCGCTCAGGACATCGGCGCCAGCACAGAACTCCCGACGCTCAGCTCGGTCGGCGAGAAGCGCACGAGCGGCGGCTTCACGATCAGCGGCTCCGGCGACATCGCGCCCGCCGTCGGCGCCGGCTATACCGATGAGCAGCCGCTCACCGGTGTGTTTATCGGCCTGATCGTGCTGATCGTGCTCGCGACGATGTTCATCACTGCCGAGTACCGCCGGGGCCTTATTCGCACGACGCTCGCGGCCACCCCACGGCGGGGACGCGTGCTCCTGGCCAAGGCCAGCGTCGTCGCCGCTGTCACGTTCGTGGTCGGTGCGGCCGCCTGCGCGGTGTCGATCGCGCTCGGGAATCACATCCTGCGCGGCAACGGAAACTACGTCTACCCGGCGAGCACGCTGACCCACCTGCGCGTCATTCTCGGCACGGGCGCCCTGCTGGCGTTGGTCGCGGTGCTCGCACTCGCGGTCGGGACCATGCTGCGGCGGAGCGCGAGCGCGATCACGGCGGTGATCGTCCTGATCATCCTGCCGTACATCCTCGCGACCGCGTCCGCGCTACCGACGGGCCCGTCGGAGTGGCTGCTGCGGATCACGCCAGCGGCCGGCTTCGCGATCGAGCAGACGCTGCCCAAGTATCACCAGGTGAGTTACCTCTACGACCCCACCGGGGGCTTCTATCCGCTCGCTCCGGGCCTGGGCCTCGCGGTCCTGTGCGCCTACGCGCTGGCCGCGCTCCTGATCGCTCGGCGTCTGCTGCTGACCCGAGACGCATGACGCACGCGCTGCGCGCCGAGTGGACGAAGCTCCGCACGGTCAACGCCACCGCGTGGCTGCTCCTGGCCGCAATCGTGCTCACGGTGGCGCTCGGGGCCGGGGTCGCTCACGCGGTCACCTATTCGGCGGGCGCGCCAAAGGACATCACCAAGCTCAGTCTCACCGGCGTCTATATCGGCCAGGCCATCGTGGCGATCCTCGGCGTGCAGGCGCTGAGCGGCGAGTACAGCACCGGCATGATTCGTGTCACGCTGATCGCGGTGCCACGCCGGCCGGTGGTGCTGGGCGCGAAGGCCGCCGTCGTCGTCGGGGTGGTGCTCGCGGCGGCGGCCGTCGCCATGCTTGGCAGCGTCCTGGCCGCCCGGCTCATCCTTCCCGCCGGTGGCTTCACCGCGGCGCACGGCTACGCGCCCGTGTCCCTCGGTCACGGCGCGACCCTTCGCGCCACCGTCGGCTCGGTGCTGTACCTGGGTCTGATCGCGCTGCTCAGCCTCGGCGTCGCCGCCGCGGTGCGCGAAGCGGCGGTGGCGATCGGACTCGTGCTCGGCCTGCTCTACGTGTTTCCGGTCGTCGCCGCGCTGATGGGCGATCCGCACCTTCAGCGTCACCTCGAGCAGATCGCGCCGATGAGCGCCGGCCTGGCGATCCAGAGCACGATCAACCTCGGCCACCTTCCGATCGCTCCGTGGGCAGGTCTCGGCGTGCTCGCCGCGTGGGCGGTCGCCGCGCTCCTCGCCGGTGGGTTGTCCCTGATGTTGCGCGACGCATGACTGCGCTCATCGCCCAGGGGCTTGAAAAGCGCTACGGCTCGGTGATCGCCCTCGCCGGCGTGAACCTGACGGTGGAGGCGGGCGAGCTGGTCGGGCTCATCGGCGCCAACGGCGCGGGGAAGTCGACGCTGATGAAGATCGCCTGCGGCCTCGTGCGGCCCACCGCCGGCACGGCGGCGGTGTGCGGCGCACCGGCCGGGAGTCGCGAGGCGCGCCGGAGCCTCGGCTACCTAGCCGAGCTGTTCCGGTTTCCGGGCTGGTCCACCGCCGCGGAGGTGCTCGCGCTGCACCAGCAGCTCGCCGGATCGTCCCGCGGCCGGCCCGAGCGCGACGAGCTGCTCGAGCTGGTCGAGCTCGCCGACGCGGCGGACCGTCGCGTCGAGGGCATGTCCAAGGGCATGCAGCAGCGGCTCGGCATCGCGCAGGCGCTGATCGGGGAGCCGAAGCTGTTGCTGCTCGACGAGCCCACCAGCGCGCTCGACCCGGCCGGCCGGCACGACGTCCGGACGCTGCTCCTGCGGCTGCGTGACCAGGGAGTCGCCGTGCTCCTCAACTCCCACCTGCTCGGCGAGCTAGAGCTGGTCTGCGACCGCGTCGTCATCCTGGCGGCCGGGCGCGAGGTCGCCGCCGGACGGCCCGAGGAGCTCACGCTCACGGGTGGGGTGGAGATCGAGACCGGGACCGGCATCCGCCGCTTCCCGCACGCGACCAGGGAGGAGATTCCGCGGCTCGTCTCCCAGCTCGTCTCCGAGGGCGTCGACATCTACGAGGTCTCGGTCATCCGCTCCACGCTCGAGGACGTTTACCTCCAGGCCCTGGGACGCGAATGAGGGCGACGCTGATCATCGCGCGCGAGGTGGTGCGGGAGAGCATCCGCCGCCGCGTGTTCGCCGTCGTGCTCGTGCTCACACTGCTGTTCCTGGCTTTGTTCACGGTGGCCAGCGCCAAGGCGTTTGCCGCGCCGACACCGTTCGGATTCGGCAACGGCGGCCCGGTCACCCCGGGTGGGATCGTCTCGCTCTCGACCGTCACTCTGCTTGGCCTGGGGGTGTTCGGGTCGCTGTTCCTCGCCACCGTCCTGGGCGTGTTCCTCACCCTCGGAGCGGTCCGGGGCGACGCCGAACGCGGTCTGCTCCAGCCGCTCGTCGTGCGCCCGCTGGGGCGCCGGCAATTCCTACTCGGCCGCTTCGCCGGCGCCGCCGGCGTGTGCGCCGCCTATGTCACGGTGCTCTACACAGCGATCGTGGTGATCGTCCACCAGGCGGGCGGACAGTGGCCCGGGCAGGTCGTTGGGCCCGGTGCGGCACTGATCGCCGCCGTCCTCATCCTGATCGCGCTGTCGCTGCTCGGGTCGGTCTACCTGTCGACGATCGCCAACGGGATCGCGATGTTTATGCTCTATGGCGCCGGGCTTGTCTCGGGCCTGCTGGCCAGCATCGGCGCAGCGCTTGGCGCCCACACCGTCCAGACGATCGCCCACGACATCGCGATCGCGCTCCCGTTCGAGGGCCTCTACGAAGCGGCTCTGCACGCGCTGGCCTCAAACCAGGCGGGCCTGGTCCGGATCGTGATCAACCTCGGACCGTTCGGCGCTCCCCAGGCGGGCAGCGCCGGCTTCTACATCTGGGCGGCGTTCTATCTCGGACTCGCCGCGCTCGCCGCCACTGTGGGGTTCGAGCGCCGCGATCTGTAAAGGAATCGGTGAAAGTCACTCCGACATCGCGGGGTGCACACCTTGCTAACAAAAGGCTCAGTCGGTGACCTGGCCGCTGCGGTCGATGTGCAGCGGGTTGGCGTTCAGCAGCTCATGGAGCCGGTCCGCCGCCGGGTAGGTCCCGGCGAACTGGCCGATGCCCTGCTCGATCACCTCGGTCCCGAGCTCCTCGAACCCACCGAGGTCGGTCCCGATCACCTCGATGTAATGCCACTCCCGGCCGTCGGTGACGACGCATTCCCACACGTGGTGGCCGTCGCGGTACTCGGCGC
>DATBYI010000683.1:0-5697 GCA_036513815.1 Solirubrobacteraceae bacterium | reverse complement strand
CCGGCCAGCGCGTCCGGGCCCGTGAACTCCGAGTGGTTGGTGGCGACGACGACCACGTCGGCGTCCTGCACGGCCTGCTCGAACGGCTGGGTGGGGGAGAGCGCGTGCGGGTCAGACACCGCGACGTCGGCCAGTTCGCGTTCGAGCAGCCGGATGAGCTTCGGCGATAGCGAGTCGCGCTCGTCGTCGGTGTCGCGCTTGAAGGTCAGCCCGAGGACCGCCACCTTGCGCGATCCGAGCGGCCCGACCCGGCGCGTGATCCCCTCGACCAGGAACAGCGGCACCGACTCGTTGACGCGCGAGACGGCGAGCAGCATGCCGGGCGAGTTCGAGCGCTCCTCGGAGAACGCGAAGTCCTTGCGCAGGCAGGTGCCGGCGGTCATACCGGGCTGCGCGATCCCGCCGCGCGGATAGTCGCGGTTGATCAGGTCGATCACGTCGAAAACGTTCGCGCCGTAACGCTCGCAGTCCATCATCAGCAGGTTGGGGAGCGCAAAGGTCGCATAGCGCAGGATGTTGGTCCAGATCTTGGCCAGCTCGGCCTGGACCGGAGTGGTGCGGACGATCGGCGCGCCGAACACGGAGAAGGTGTTCGCGGCACGCTCGGTCGAGGCCTCGCCGACACCGCCGACGATGCACGGAAGCGTCGAGATCTCCTCCAGGAAGCGGCCGGCGGCGATCCGCTCGGGCGCGTGGGCTACGTACAGGTCCTCGCCGACGCGCAGCCCGCGCTGCTTCTCGAGGTAGCCCGCGACGAACTCGGTCGTGCCGGGCGCGATCGTCGATCGGAGGATCAGCGCGTGGCCCGGCCGGAGCATCGGGAGCAGGTCGTCCACCGCCGCACGCACCTGGCGCAGGTCGGACTCGATGTGCGAGAAGGACGGCGTCCCGATCGTTATCACGATGTCCTCAGCGCGGGCGGCGTCGGCTGCCCGCTCGGCCAGCTCGAGCCGTCCACCCGACAGCACTCGTTCGAGCAGCTCCTGGGTGCCGGCCTCGTGGAACGGCATCCGGCCGGCGCGCAGCGCCGCGAGCACGGCCGGATCGTGGTCGACGCCGATTACGCTCACGCCGCGGTCGGCGAAGGACAGGGCAAGCGGGAGCCCGACGCGCCCGAGGCCGATCACGGAAATTGACCGCGGCGCGTCCATGGCCCGGCTCAGGCTTTGGCGTCGGCGGTGACGCTGGCCAGCGGTTCCAGCCCCGACTCGGCCTGATGCCCGCGAACCTCGCCGCTGAACGCGATCCGATTCAGGCGGACGATCTCACGCTCGCCTTCGATCCGGGCGGGGTGCTCGGGCGGGAGGGGGCGGATCAGCGCCCGGATCCGCTCCCGCAGCTGGAGCGCGAAGTGCGGGGTCGAGGCACCCATCAGCTGACGCACGTCCTCGATGGTGACGTCGTGCTCGGGCTTGAGACGATCAGGATGCTCGGCTTGACTCATTTCTGGGGTACCACCTCGAGAAGGCTATCCACCTCGGCCTGCACGGACACCGAGATGGTGCTGGGGTCACCGATCACCCAGCCGTGGTTGTAGACGGCGGCGGTTGGTCCCTCCTGCGTGTAGCCCGGGGTCGCGTAGTCCAGGAAGAAGTTCAGCACGGAGCTCGGCAGAGCGCTCGCCGAGTCGAGTACGAGCTGGGGCCCGTAGCTGCCGCTGGCCGACAGCGCGGCCGAGGCCGCCGCGTCGAGCGGGCGGCTCGCGTTGAGCAGCGTGTAGCCGTGGCCCGGGCTGCGCATGGCCCATCCGAAGCTGCCCGGGACGTGGGCACAGGGCTGGTCGGCGACGCATGCCGGGTCGCGATAGATGGCGAACGCCACCGAGTTGGCCGCCGGATCCTGCGCCCCGACGCGCGCCACCGTGCCGTACCGGCCGAGCTCCGTCAGCACGCTGTCGGGGATCACGCTCGACGGCCCGAGGACGTAGATGTGCGGGTGCTGATCGTTCATGAGCGCCTGGGCGGTCGCTACCGGGATGCCGGTGGAGTTCACGTACAGCACGGGGTCGCCGCTCTCGGCCGCCCATCCGGCGGCCGGCATCGCGTAGGCGGCGTTATCGCCCGACGCGATCACCACGTCGGGGCTCGGCTTTCCGGCGGTCGCGTTGGCGTAGCGGTTGATCGCGGCGGCGAGCTCGTACGGGCCGTTGCCGCCGATCGTGTTGGTCTTCAAGCCCGCGGGCACCGGGACATCGCCCACGAGGATCACCTTGGCCCCCACCAGCATGGTGGAGCCGGTGGGCGCGAGGAGGTGGAGAGCGTTGATCGTGGCCGGCGGCAGCTTGCCCGGTCCGGAGAGCAGGATCGGCGCGCGGGTTGGATTCGCCATCAGCACCGACGCGGCGATGGCGGCCTGCCAGTCGTCGGTCGGGGCGATCGTCACCACGCTCGGATGGGTGCCGGCGAGCGCCGAGGGGAACACGGCGAGCGCCACGCCGGCCGCGTCGCTCACCGGGTCGACGCCGGACACGCGCGTGGTGTTCTTGGTGGCGAGCACCGGGAAGCCGATCCCGGCGTTGGCCGACGCGGGTGCCTGGGTCGTGCTTGTCGTGCGCACGATCAGAGTGGTCGAGCCGCCGCAACCGGCGAGCCCCATGCATGCGCACGCAAGCGCGAACGACGGGAACCACTTGCGCCATCGCATCGCGCCCGGACAGTAGCGGGGTGGCGCGAATTCGGCGCACGTTGCGGGAAAGGCAGGGTTTCCTGCGTTCGCCGCGAACGTGTGTCGGAGTCCGGCACGCTCCGAGAGTAGGTATATTGCCGCGACGCCGAATCCGCGGGCCTCGACATCCGCGGAGCGGGGGACCCAAATTTCTTGGGGCGAGTTCCGCGGTGAAACCGCGGAAGGCGCAGGCTCTTTTAGCGCCAGCCCGTCAGCTAACCCCGTAGGCCGACGAAAGAGACCGCTTGCGGGTAACCCACCTGATCCTTCCGAGCTTGGCCGCGCTAGTTCTGGCGGGGGCGAGCAGCGCGAGCGCGAGCACCGGGGGCGGCTCGATGTCCTCGCCCGGCGGCTCGTCTCAGACCAGTTCGACGACCGCGACCCCACCCGCGACGGGCAACAGCGGCGGAGCCGGCACGGGCAGCGGTGGAGCCGGCATGGGCGCGCCGCCCGCGCTCCCGTTCCCTCGCCCGACCGTTCCCGGCATGACGGCCGAGATCATCAACGGGCTCGCCTACGCGCCGTCAGAGGCTCCGCTAGCGGTCCAGGAGGCGATCTGGGCCGGCGACCGGATCCGGTTCAAGCCCTACATCTACGGCGGCGGTCACGGCAGATGGAACGACGCCGGATACGACTGCTCCGGGTCGGTCTCCTACGTGCTTCACGCCGCGGGGCTCCTCAAGGTCTCCATGGACTCGAGCGACTTCGAGACCTGGGGAAAGCACGGTCTGGGACAGTGGATCACGGTGTACACGAACCCGGCGCACGCGTTCATCCAGATCGCCGGGATCCGCTTCGACACCTCGGCCGAGCAGGACCCGAACCCGCCCGCCGGGACAGGGCCGCGGTGGCGCCCGGTGATGACGAGCGCGGCCGGGTTCATGGCCCGGCACCCCGCCGGTCTCTAGTCAAGAGCGCCGGCGTCAGGCGCCGGCGACTATTCCAATCAGCAGGGCAAAGGCCGCCCGCGCGCCCCACGCATCGCTACGCTTGAAGGGCTAGACCAGCAAACCGCCAAGGAGGATGCGATGCCGGGCCTTTCCGGGCGCATGTCGACCGTCATAAAAGCGAAGATCTCAAAGCTGCTCGATCGCGCCGAGGATCCTTCCGAGACCCTCGAGTACAGCTACCAGAAGCAGATCGAGCTGCTCCAGAACGTCAAGAAGGGGATCGCTGACGTCGTCACGTCGAAGAAGCGGCTCCAGCTGCAGGAGCAGAAGCTACGCGACCAGGTGGTGAAGCTTGACACGCAGGCCCGGCAGGCGCTTGCCGCCGGCCAGGAGGAGCTCGCGCGCACCGCACTCGAGCGCAAGAACGTGGCCCAGACCGAGCTCCAGTCGCTCGACTCACAGGTCGCCCAGCTCGAGCAGCAGCAGGAGCAGATGACAGCCTCCGAACGGAAGCTGGCGGCCAAGCTTGAGCAGTTCCGCTCGCGCAAGGAGGTCATCAAGGCGCAGTACTCGGCGGCCGAGGCGCAGGTGCGGATCTCCGAGGCCGCCACCGGCGTGGGCGAGGAGATGGCCGACGTCGGCCTGGCCATGCAGCGCGCGCTGGACAAGACCGAGAACATGAAGGCCCGGGCCGATGCCGTGCAGGAGCTCGAGGCGGCAGGCACGTTCCAGGACCTCACCCAGCTTGGCTCCGGCGAGGACGACATCGATCGCCAGCTCCGTGAGCTCTCGAGCACGAGCGAGGTCGATAACGAGCTCGCCAAGATGAAGGCCGAGCTCGGTGGCTCGGCACCCGCCGGGGAGCTCGGCGCCGGATCGCCCGCCGGCGCGGAGCAGCAGGCCGCGGGGGGCAGTCCCAACCAAAGCCAGGCCTCGTGATCGTCCGGATCGCCACTGAGGGGCAGTACGAGCTGACCGAGGGCGACGCCGACGCCTTGAACAAGCTCGACAATCAGGCGGTGGCGTCCTGCGAGACGGGGGATGAGGAGCACTTCCACGCCGCGTTTCAGGAGTTGCTCGATTTCGTCCGCGAGCACGGCCGGCCGGTCCCCGAGGACAGCCTCGAGCCCTCCGAGGTGATCCTGCCTCCGCCTGACGTGTCCTTCGAAGAGGCCAGGGCGGAGTTCACCGGCGAGGGCCTGATCCCCGGCTGAGGCGCCGCCGTAAGGCGCCGCCGACCATCTAAATCCTCAAGGCGCCGCCGTAAGGCGCCGCTTGACCGAGTTGGACGCGCTCTCAGCGTCCTCTCATCTTTGAACTCGTATTACTTGCAGTTGTGGCTGCGCTGGATCTCGACGCACGGACCGATGCGCACGGGGCGCTGCTCCGCGCGCGTGACCACCTACTCTCGCTGCAGAGCCCCGAAGGTTGGTGGAAGGGCGAGCTCGAGACGAACGTGACCATGGACGCCGAGGACCTACTGTTGCGGGAGTTCCTGGGCATCCGCGACGCGGCGGCTACGGACCGGTCGGCGGCTTGGATTCGTTCCCAGCAGAACGCGGACGGCTCGTGGAGCAACTTCCGGGACGGCCCCGGGGACTTGTCGACGACGATCGAGGCGTATGTCGCGCTGCGACTCGCGGGGGACGATCCCGCGGCGTCGCATATGCTTGCCGCCGCGGGGTTCGCGCGCGCAGGCGGTGGCCTTGAGCGGGCCCGCGTGTTCACCCACATCTGGCTGGCCCTGTTCGGCGCCTGGCCGTGGGAGCACGTGCCGGCGCTGCCGGCCGAGATGATGTTGCTGCCGCCGTGGGTGCCGCTCAACCCCTATGACTTCGCGTGCTGGGCGCGCCAGACGGTGGTCGCGCTTGCGGTCGTGCTTTCGTACCGCCCGCAGCGCTCGCTGCCGTTCGCAATCGACGAACTGCGAGGACGGGAAGCCTGGGAACCACCGAAGCCGAAATCGGTCGCCGGCCGCGGCTTGGTGGCGCTCGACCGCGTGTTGCATCTGTACCAGCGCCGGCCTATCCGTCGCCTTCGCGAGTTCGCGTTGTCCAGGGCCGAGCGCTGGATCGTCGATCGTCAGGAGGCCGATGGCTCGTGGGGTGGGATCCAGCCGCCGTGGGTGTACTCGCTCATCGCT
>DATBYI010000682.1:0-9353 GCA_036513815.1 Solirubrobacteraceae bacterium | reverse complement strand
CGCCGCACGCGACGATGCTCTCTACCGAGCCCTCCAGCGCCTCCCCGAGGCCGAGCGCAAGGTCATGGCGCTCCGCTACGGGATCGGCGGCGATGACCCGACGCCTCTCAGAGAGGCCGGGCGCCGCCTCGGGATCTCCTCGGACGCCGTCCGCAAGCTCGAGCGCAAGGCGCTGGCCGAGCTCGCCGAGAGCGACGAGCTCGAGCCGCTCCGGGCGGCCTAACGCGGCTCAGAGGTCCTAAACGGTGATATGGGCCGGCGTCCCAACGACCGCGCCCTCGCGATCGCCGATCTGCCAGGCAATCCAACGCGCCAGATGTCGGAGTGCTGCCATGCTGGCGCGTTTATACCCGCGTAATCGCCTGGAAAAACCCCGTAAACAGGCCGCCCACCGCCGGCCGATGGCGATGGCGCTAAGCGATACTTAGCTTCAGCGCCAAAGTTCGTGTTGCGCTACTGGTCGAGGAGCTGGCGCAAGACGAATTGCAGGATGCCGCCGTGCTGGAAGTACTGCTGTTCCTTGGGCGTGTCGATCCGCACGGTGACCGTGAACTCCTTCTCGTCGGCCTTGACGGTGAGCTCGCGGGGGAGCGGATCCGCGCCCGCGATGCCCTCGATCGTGTAGGTCTCGGTGCCGGTCAGACCGAGCGACTCGGCCGACTCGCCCGCGGCGAACTGGAGCGGCAGCACGCCCATCCCGACCAGGTTCGAGCGGTGGATCCGCTCGAAGCTCTCCGCGATCACGGCCCGCACGCCGAGCAGGCGCGTGCCCTTGGCCGCCCAGTCGCGCGATGAGCCGGAGCCGTACTCCTTGCCGGCGATCGCGATCAGCGGGATGTCGGCCTCCATGTACTTCATCGCCGCGTCGTAGATCGATATCTGCTCGCCCTGGCCGTCCGCGCCCAAATACACGGTCACGCCGCCCTCGGTGCCGGGCGCGAGCCGGTTGCGCAGGCGGATGTTCGCGAACGTTCCGCGCATCATCACCTCGTGGTTGCCCCGCCGCGAGCCGTACGAGTTGAAGTCGCGCGACTCCACGTGGTGCTCGTTCAGGTATTGCGCGGCCGGCCCGTCGCGCTTGATCGAGCCGGCGGGCGAGATGTGGTCGGTGGTGACGCTGTCGCCGAGCACGGCGAGCACGCGCGCGCGCTCGATGTCCTCGGGCGGCTGGGGCTCGCGGGGCATCTCCTCGAAGAACGGCGGGCGGCGCACGTACGTCGAGCGCGGATCCCAGTCGAACAGCTCGCCCGTCGGCACCTCGAGCGAGTTCCAGCGCTCGTCGCCGTCGAACACCTCGCCGTAGCTCTTGTGGAACATGTCCGACTGCACCGCCTCCTGCACGACGGTGGCAACCTCGGCCGCGCTCGGCCAGATGTCCGACAGAAACACGGGGGCGCCGTGCCGGTCCTCGCCGAGCGGCTCGTCATAGAGGTCGATATCCATCGTGCCGGCGATCGCGTAGGCCACACACAGCGGCGGCGAGGCCAGGTAGTTCATCTTCACATCGGGGTTGATACGGCCCTCGAAGTTCCGGTTCCCGGACAGGACCGACACGACGGCCAGGTCGTTGTCCTGCACGGCGGCCGAGATTTCGGCCGGGAGCGGGCCGCTGTTGCCGATGCACGTCGTGCACCCGTAGCCGACCAGGTTGAAGCCGAGCGCGTCGAGGTACTCGGTCAGCCCGGCGCGGTCGAGGTACTCGGTCACGACCTTCGAGCCGGGCGCGAGCGACGTCTTGACCCACGGCTTGACCGTCAGCCCCTTTTGCATGGCGTTGCGAGCCAGGATGCCGGCGCCGACCATCACCGACGGATTCGACGTGTTGGTGCAGCTAGTGATTGCGGCGATCACCACGCGGCCGTGATCGAGATCGGTTTCGGTCCCGTCCTCGAGCGTCACGTCGACGTGCGTGGCGGGCCGATCGGCCACCTGCGCGCCGCCCGTACCGCCGGTCGGCTCGTGGCCGACGCCGTTGGGGACGTGGGTTGCGACGGGATCGCTGGCCGGGAAGCTCTCCTCGATCGCCTCGTCCTCAGAGTCCTCGTCGGGCAGGTAGCCCTCGAGCGCCATCCGGAAGGCCGCCTTTGACTCGGTGAGCGAGACGCGGTCCTGGGGGCGCTTGGGTCCGGCGATGCTCGGGACGACGGTCCCGAGGTCGAGCTCGAGCTTGTCGCTGAACGTGGGCTCCTCGGAGCTCTCGTCGTGCCACAGTCCCTGCTCGCGGGCGTACGCCTCGACGAGCTCAATCAGTTCATGCGGGCGCCCCGAGAACTCGAGGTAGCGCAGCGTCTCAGCGTCGATCGGGAAGATCGCGCACGTCGAGCCGAACTCGGGCGACATGTTGCCGATCGTCGCCCGGTCGGCGAGCGGCAGCCCCGCCAGTCCCTCTCCGTAGAACTCAACGAACTTCCCGACCACGCCGCGGGAGCGGAGCATCTCGGTCACGGTCAGCACCAGGTCGGTCGCGGTCGCGCCCTCCTGCAGCGAGCCGATCAGCCTGAACCCGAGCACCTGGGGGATCAGCATCGACATCGGCTGGCCGAGCATCGCCGCCTCGGCCTCGATCCCGCCCACGCCCCATCCGAGGACGCCGAGCCCGTTGATCATTGTCGTGTGCGAGTCGGTCCCGACCAGCGTGTCGGGGTACGCCCGGGCCGGGCCATCGGAGCCCGAATCGTCGACGAACACCACACGCGCGAGGTACTCGAGGTTGACCTGGTGGACGATGCCGGTGTCGGGCGGGACGACCTGGAAGTTGTGAAACGCGCCCTGCCCCCAGCGCAGGAATGCGTACCGCTCGCGGTTTCGCTCGAACTCGAGCTCGGCGTTGCGCGCGAACGCCGCGGAAGTGCCGAACACGTCGACCTGGACGGAATGGTCGATGACCAGCTCGGCCGGTACCAGCGGGTTGATCTTGGCCGGGTCGCCGCCCATCTCGCGCATCGCGTCGCGCATCGCGGCGAGGTCGACGACGGCCGGCACGCCGGTGAAGTCCTGCATGATCACGCGCGCCGGCGTGAAGGCGATCTCGTTGGCCGGCTCGGCCTGCGCGTCCCAGCGCGCCAGCGCCTCGATGTCCTGTGCCCGGATCGACTCCCCGTCCTCGTTGCGCAGCAAGTTCTCGAGCAGGACCTTGAGCGAGAACGGCAGGCGCGCGATGTCGTACTTCACCTGCAGCGCATCGACGCGGAAGATCTCGTACTCACGCCCACCGACGGTGAGCGTCGCCTTGGCGTTGTAGCTGTTGGGATTCAAGGTTCGTTTCTCCTGGTTCTGGGTCCTTCTTACTCTAGGACTCGCCGCCCTTTCGGGCCGCTGCCGGCGCTCCTACGTGCGTCTTAGCGACGTCTTCATGCGGCCTTCGTCCCGGGGCCGATTCTCCTCGCAGTAACTCACCACCTCAAAGCTCGAGGAGATCGATGATGAACATCCTGTCCTGGGCCATCGCCGCGCTGGCTGCCGGAGTGTTTGCCGCGCTGGCCGCGGCCGGCATATACGCCGAGGCGCACCGCGCGCCCGACCAACCCTGAGCGCCATGAGCAGCTCGCTCGTCACCACTCACGGGTCTCGTGATGAGGCCCCTGTCGGACCGGGGCTGACCGAATCGAATCCGTCCCCCGACGTCGAGATCGTGATCCCCGTCTACAACGAGCACCTCGCGCTCGAGGGCTCGGTCCGCATGCTCCACGCCTACCTGTCGGCGACGTTCCCGTTCTCGTGGCAGATCACGATCGTCGACAACGCGAGCACGGACGGAACGCTCCAGGTGGCGCGCCGGCTGATGTACGAGCTCCCCGAAGTCGGCGCGATGCACCTGCCGGCCAAGGGACGCGGCCGGGCCCTGCGGATCGCCTGGTCGGCGAGTCACGCGAAGGTCTTGGCCTACATGGATGTCGATCTCTCGACCGACCTCTCGGCGCTCCTGCCCCTGGTCGCGCCGCTCATGTCTGGGCACAGCGACCTGGCGATCGGCACGCGCCTTCACAATGCGTCCCGCGTCGAGCGCAGCGCCAAGCGTGAGCTGATTTCCCGCTCCTACAACCGGCTGCTGCGGCTCGTCCTGCGCGCCCGTTTCAGCGACGCGCAGTGCGGCTTCAAGGCAATCCGGTCCGAGGCCGCGCACGAGCTGCTCCCGCTCGTCGCCGACCAGGAGTGGTTCTTCGACACCGAGCTGCTCGTCCTCGCCGAGCGCCACGGCATGCGGATCCACGAGGTTCCGGTCGATTGGGTCGAAGACCTCGACTCGCGCGTCGAGATCATCCCCACGGCGCTCGCGGACCTGCGCGGCGTCGGGCGACTGTTCGTCCATCGCACGCCCACGCCGCGTGCTGCGCTCCCGTCGCCCCGTCGTCCCCAGCTGGCGCCATGAGCTCGGGTTCCTATTCGCTCCCACGGACCGCCCCGCTGCGCGCCCGCGCGCTGCGCCGCGCACGGTCTGCCTCGTTGCGCGTCCACCCCGAGCTGATCGGGCTGATGGCGCTGGCCGGGGTGCTCAACCTGTGGAACCTGAGCATCAACGGCTGGGCGAACACCTACTACGCGGCCGCGGTCCGCTCGATGAGCTCGAGCTGGCACGACTTCCTGTTCGCCTCCCTCGACAAGAGCGGCCTGATGACCGTCGACAAGCCGCCGCTGGCCTTCTGGATCCAGGCGCTGTCGGCACGCATCTTTGGCTTCAACTCGCTCAGCATCCTCGTGCCCGAGGCGCTGATGGGCATCGCGGCGGTGGCGCTCGTCTACGACCTGACGCGCCGGATGTTCGGTCGCGTCGCCGGATCCGTGGCCGGCCTGGCCTTCGCGCTCACGCCGATCACGGTCGCGATGGCGCGCCACAACAACCCCGACGAGGCCCTGATCCTGTGCTGCGTCGCCGCCCTGTGGTGCGCGGTGCGCGCGCTCGAGACGGGCCGGACGAAGTGGCTCGTGTGGTGCGGCGTTTGCGTCGGTCTCGGCTTCGAGGCCAAGATGGGCGTGGCCCTGTTCGTCGTCCCCGGCATCGCGCTGGCCTGGATGTGGAGCCGCTGGGGGGAGACCTGGCGGGTCAGGTTCAAGGCGTTCCGCCAGCTCCTGGCCGGAGGCGTCGCGCTCGTCGTGGTCGGGGGTGCCTGGCCGCTGCTCGTGACCCTCACGCCCGCGTCCGACCGGCCCTGGATCTCCGGCACCTCGGACAACAGCGTCTGGTCTCTGATCTTCGGCTACAACGGACTCGGTCGCGTCGCCGGGCAGTCCGGCGGTCCCGGCGGGGGCGCGGGCGGTGGCTTCGGCGGCGGCGGAAACAACCTGTTTGGCGGCGCCACCGGACCCTTCCGGCTGCTCGAGTCCGCGCTCGGCGACCAGGCCGGCTGGCTGCTCGGCTTCGCCGTGGTCGCGGGCCTGGCCATCCTCGTGCTCACGCGGCTGCGCCGGCGTGACCCGCGCACCGCCTGGCTGATGGCCGTGGGCGGCTCGTTCCTCGTCACCGCGGTCGTCTTCAGCTACGCGTCGGGGATCTTCCACCCCTACTACGTCTCCTTCCTGGCGCCGTTCGCGGCGGCGCTGGTCGGCGCCGGCGTCAGTCTGATGCTGCCGCGTTCGCTCGGTGGCCAGGCGTCGGGCAAGACCGCGCGCGTGGTCGCCCCGTTCGCGATCGCGGGCGGCGTGATCACCGAACTCGTCGTTCTCGGTGAGCTGAACGGCTCACTGTCGTGGGCGCGGCCGCTGGTCATCGGTGTGGCCGGCGTGTCCGCAGTGATCCTGGCGTTGCAGCTCGCGCCGCGCCTGCGCGCGGTTCTCGTCGCGGTGGCGCTCGCGGCGCTCCTCGCCGCGCCGGCCACGTGGGCGGCCGAGACGCTCGGGCACGCCACCAGCAGCACGTTCCCCTCCGGGGGGCCGGCGAGCGCGTCGATCGGCGGTCCCGGCGGTGGCGGTAGTGGCGGTCCGGGCGGTGGCGGCTTCGGCGGCGGGGCGCGCGGCCGGTTCGGCGGCGGCGCTGCCGGCGGTCGCCACGGCTTCGTCCCTTCCGGTGGTGGCGCCGGCGGCTCCGCTCCGCCCAGCCTGTTCGGTGGCGGTGGCTCGGCAGCCGGCGGGTCTGCGGCGGGCGGGTCTGCGAGGGGCGGGGCTGGGACCAGAGGGTCTGGCCAGGCTGGCTTCGCGGGCGGCGGCGGCTTCGGCGGCGACACGTCGTCGCTGACCGCGGCAGTACGCTACGCCGAGCAACACGGTGGGGGAACAATCGGGGTTGAAAGCCAGAGCAGCGCGGCAGACCTCATCCTGTCCTCGGACGCTAACGTCGCCGGGCTCGGCGGGTTCTCCGGGCGCGAGAGCACGGTGAGCCTCAGCTGGCTGGCGCAGGAGGTCGAGTCCGGCCACCTGCGTTGGGTGATCGTCGACGGTTCCTCACAGGGCGGCGGCCTCCCCGGCGACACGCGGACGGGCAGCGAATCGGCATTCGACGTGATTGCAAAGACCTGCCGGGCCGTCACGTTAAGTACTGGCAGTGGCTCAGTGACCATGTACGACTGCCAGGGATACGGCGCAGCATTGCTCCAGGCAGCCAAGGAGGGGTAGCGACTTGAACAATCACGACGCGGGAACCGGGCGCTAGGTGCGGAGCGGCCTCGCCACCGCGATGATCTTCACCGCCGCCCTAGTTGGTGCCCCGGCCGCGATGGCCAACACCGCGCGGAGCACCAACTGGGCCGGCTACGCGGTTCATCGCGCCGGCGTGTCATTCCACCAGGTGTCGGCGACCTGGACCCAGCCCGACGCCACCTGCCTCCCGGGCGAGCCGAGCTACTCCGCGGACTGGGTCGGGCTGGGGGGGTACAAGCCGACCTCGGACGCGCTCGAGCAGACCGGCACCGAGGTCGACTGCACGGGCGCCGGCAAGGTGGAGTCGAGCGCCTGGTACGAGCTCGTGCCGGCGCCGTCCAAGACGATCTCGCTCGTCGTGGAGCCCGGCGACGTCATGCACGCCACCGTGTCCGTGGCCGGGCACCGGGTGACGATCGAGCTCGGCGACCTGACCCGCCACCACGGCTTCCACAAGACGTTCACCGCGCCCTCGATCGACGTCAGCTCCGCCGAGTGGATCGTCGAGGCGCCGTCCGAGTGCCTCAGCCAGTTCGCCTGCCAGGCCCTGCCGCTGGCGAACTTCGGCTCGGTCGCGTTCAACTCGGCCACGGCGACGTCTACGACCGGCGGGGGCGGGCCGATTGCCAACCATCGCTGGGGCCGGACCAGGATCGACCTGATCTCCGGAAATCAGAGCATGATCGTGGCGCGCAACGCGGACGTCGGGAACGGCAGCGCGGCGCCGTCGCCCCTGTTCGGTGGGGGCGGAGCATTCGACGTCACCTACGCGCCGACGTCGACCCAGGTCACCCAGGCGCGCACTCGCCGGCTGGCGCGCGCCAGCGCCGCCGGCTACATCGAGCACTAGCGCCCGCCGGCGCTCCTATGAAGCTCTTACGCGGCCCCTACGCCGCTCTAGTGCGGTGCGTCGACGCTTGATGCATGACCACCGACCCGAGTCCCTACCTGTTCTGGATCACCAGCCGGGCCGCCGGTTTCGCCGCGCTCGTGCTGGCCAGCCTCGCGGTGTCGCTCGGCCTGCTGATGAGCACGAAGCTGCTGAAGGGCCGCACGACCGAGCTGCGCACCGCCCATGACACGCTCGCCCTGTCCACCATCGTCGCCATCGTCGTTCACGCCGCGGCGCTTCTCGGCGACTCGTACGTGCACTACTCGATCGCCGACATCGCGCTCCCGTTCCTCTCGAGTTACAAGACGTTCTGGACCTCGATGGGCATCGTGGCCGGTTGGGGCCTGATGCTCCTCGGACTCTCCTACTACGCCCGTCGCTGGGTCGGGGCCGTGCGATGGCGCAAGCTGCATCGCTTCACGGCGCTCGCCTGGATCGCGGGCCTCGTGCACGCCCTCGGAGAGGGGACCGACGCAGGGCAGGTCTGGTTCCTGGCGATGATCGCGCTCGTGGCTATCCCCGCCCTCGGACTGCTCGTGACCCGGCTGGCGCGAAGCGCCGATGCGCCCCGCACGCCGGGTGCGGCGGGTCCGGTCGCCGAGCCTCAAATCCCGAAGATCCGCTCGTCGGGGCCGACGTTGACGACCGGGGTCGTGCCGCTTCCCGACTAGGCAGCATGGGCGCCGTGCGGGTAGCATGGCCCGCGCGCGACCTCCAGCGTCCTCTCACGCCTCTGGCCGGGCGTGGTGGGAGACAGGGGCGGAGGGCTTCCGCGAAGCACATCGTTCTAGAGGAGGTATCTGCCAAGTGTCATCACGACCGAGGCGCGCCCTGCTTGGGCTCGTCGCAGGGATCGCGACGCTCGTTGTCTTGCCAGCCACCGCGCTGGCGGCCGGCGAAACCCTGACCGTCACCCCAACCAGTACGCAGGCCGGCGGGAGCACCAACGTCACCGCCGCGTTCCACTTCGCCGCCGGCGACACGCCCGAGACCGTGGTCGCGTCGCTCGCCCCGGGCATCCAAGGCGATCTCAACGCCAACGCGAGCTGTCTGCTCGGCGTCCAGCTCACCGCGTCGTGTCAGATCGGCACGTCGACGGTCACGACGCTGGGCGGCGCCGTCGCCGGGAACCTCTATCTGGTTCCGGCGGCAACGGGCACGGCCGATGCCGCCGGGATCGAGTCCGTCGGCGCTCCCCTGCCGAACCAGTACATCGGCGTCACGCTTAACCCGAATGCGCCGGGTGGTCTTAATCTGACCACGACGTTCGCGAATCCCGGGGGCGGCAACCAGATCACCGACTTCAGCGTGAGCTTGACGACGCTGAACGGACAGGAGTTCACCCGGCTGCCGAGCAGCTGTAGCGTGGCGACGAGCAGCTTCACGTCGACGTACTACGGCGGGACGCCGACCGGCGGGAGTTCCGGCTCGTTCACTCCGACCGGGTGCGCGAGTGAGACCTACGCCCCGGCCCTGAGCGCCACGATCACGAAGGACGCCCACGACAGCGGGGCCGGCCTGGTCCTCGGGATCACCCAGGGCGCCACCGATTCCGCCAACAAGACGATCGTCCTCGCCCTGCCCAAGGGGCTCACGCCGAACGTCGGCGCCGATGCCTCGTGCCTGAACGCGACCGGTTGCCAGATCGGCACCGCCACGGCGACCTCGCCGCTGGTGCCGAGCGTCGCGCTGGCCAACGGCAAGGTGAACCTCACGGCGTCAGGCACGACGCCGACGATCTCGATCGCGTTCCCGGCGCCATTCGCGATCACGCTCAGTGGCGTGGTCGATCTGAACAACAACACCGTCACGTTCTCGAACGTGCCGGATGTGCCGCTCACGGCGCTGAACCTGAACGTCGGCGGTCCAAACGGGCAGAAGGCGTTCAACA
>DATBYI010000681.1:0-12471 GCA_036513815.1 Solirubrobacteraceae bacterium | reverse complement strand
TCGCGCTTCTGCGGGCGGGGGAGGGTCACCTTGTTCCAGGGGTGGTTCTTGTCGACCGGGTTGCCGAGCGGGTCCTGGGTGACGAACGTCGGCTCGTTCTCCCATGAGTCGAAGTACGAGGAGCCGAGCAGGATGCGGATCATCAGGTTGATCTCGACGAGGTCGGTCGAGATGAGCTCCCCGCCGATCACCACGCCCGGGGTGATGTAGCGTTTGCGCCCCCAGTCGGTCATGTGGCGGTAGTCGTAGTCGACGTAGTCGGGGTCGTCGAACGAACCCCAGTTGACCAGATTCGTCTCGCGATACCCGACCATGTCGTAGCCGGGCAGTTCCCGCAGGAAGAAGTCGTACAGGTCGTCGTGCATGGGAACGCTGCGCTTGACGTAGTCGAAGTAGCGCATCAGGCGCACGTAGTAATCGGTGCACGTCTGGTGGGTGATATCGGCGCTACAGCCGCCCGGCATGATCGTCGACGGGTGCGTGTGCCGTCCACCGAACAGGCAGTACATCTCGCGGGTGTAACGCGCGACGTGGAGCGTCTCCAGATAGAACTCGCCCGTGAACGGGTTGAGCGCGCGCATGATGTCGGCGATCGTCTTGTAGCCGTGGATATCCCGGCCCGGGGCGTCGGTGTTCTCCGCCTTGGCCAAGAGCGTCGGGTTTGTCTCCTTGACCATCTGCTCGCAGAAGTCCACGTTCGCCATGCAGTCGTTGAAGATCGCGTGGTCGAAGATGTAATCCGCCGTCTCGGCCAGGTTGAACGCGAGGTCACCCAGCGCGGGTGGCTTCACGCCGTAGGCCATGTTCTGGTTCAGGCAGGAGCAGGTGCAGTGGTTGTCGCCGCAGATCCCGCAGATCCGGCTCGTGATGAAGTGGGCGTCGCGGGGATCGATGCCCTTCATGAAGATGTCGAACCCGCGGAAGATCATCGAGGTGCTGTAGCACTTGAGCACCTGCTGGTTGGTGAAGTCGATCTCGGTGTGGATGCCGAGGCTCCCCACGATCCGGGTGATCGGGTCCCAGGACATCTCTTTGACTACGACTCTTTGTCCCGTCTCAACTGCCATCGCTGTCTCCTCAGAAAGTTTCGGGCTCGAAAGGTGAAGGGCGGATGGGCGTGGTCACCACCGCTTGGCGTAGCCGGTGGTGAGGGTGTTGCCGCGCTTGCGCCACTCGGGCTCTTTGTCGTAGTTGTGCTTGATGTGACGGTGACGCATGAACCGCACAATCGGCCCGTAGCTGTACTGGATGATCCGCTGCGCGGCCGCACCCCACTTGTCCTCGTCCATGAACGGCATGTACTTGTCGGGGAACCCGGGCATCGTGCAGGCCATGCAGATGCCGCCCACGTTTGGGCAGCCGCCGACGCCGTTCACCCAACCTCGGACGGGGACGTTGCACTTGACCACGGGGCCCTTGCAGCCGAGCTTGACCAGGCAGCGATGGTCGGAGCCGTACTCGGTGGCGAAATCACCCTGCTCAGCGAACCCGGCGCGATTGCAGCTCTCGCGCACGGTGCGCCCGAACAGCCACTTCGGGCGCAGGGCCTCGTCGAGCTCGGGCGCCGGCGCCAGTCCGGCCAGGTGTAGGGCGAGGTACAGGAGCGTCTCGGTCATGTTGTCCGGTTGCGCCGGGCACCCCGGGATGCAGACGATTGGTAGGCCGGCCTTGGACTTCCAGTTCCACCCGAGGTAATCGGGCACGCCCATGGCGCCCGTCGGGTTGTTCTTCATGGCCGGAATGCCGCCGTAGGTGGCGCAGGTGCCGACCGCGACCACCGCGGCGGCCTTGGGCGCCAGGCGGTCCATCCACTCGTTCATGGTGATCGGCTGGCCGTTCTCCGGGTTCACCGCGAATCCGGTCCAGTGACCCTCGCCGTTGATCTCCTCGTTCCCGAGCGAGCCCTCGATCACCAGCACGAAGGGATCGAGCTCGCCCTTCTCGGCGTCGAACCAGGCCTGCGCGTACTCCTGCCCGACGGCGTAGTCGACGACCTGGTTGTGGACGACCACCTTGGGCATCCCCGGGATGGCCTGCAACATGATGTCCTCGAGGCTCGGGTTCGTGGCCGAGGTCATCGCCACCGAGTCGCCCTCGCAGCTCAGCCCGGTCGTCATCCAGAGCACGTGCGCGGTGACGGCCTCGGTCTCCTTCTGCTTTGCGTACGCATTGGCCAACGCCGACATTCCGTCTCCTCTCGCTCTCTCAACAAATCCGCGGCAGCGGGTCGCCGACCAGCTGGTCCATGACCCGCTTGCCGCCAAAGCTCGTTTCCACCAGCACCATTCCGGGCGGCTCGGTGCGGACCTCGCCAATCTCCGCCGCCAGCTCGCATCCCGGCACGTCGCGCATCGCGTCGAGGGCACGGTCGGCGGCGTCCGGCGCCACGAACGCCACCAGCGTTCCTTCATTGGCGACGTACATCGGATCGATCCCGAGGATCTCGGCCGCGCCGGCCACTTCGGGGCGAACCGGCACGGCGCCCTCGCGCACAATCATCGCCACCGAGGAAGCCCTGGCGAGCTCGTTCAGCACCGAGGCGACGCCTCCGCGCGTCGCATCGCGCAGGCAGCGCAGCTCCGGCCCGGCCGCGTCGAGCAGCGCGTCGACCACCGGCCAGAGCGGGCGCGTATCGGATTCGATCTCCGCGTCGAGCTCGAATTCGCCTCTCGCGAGCATGATCGCCGTGCCGTGCTCGCCGATGCTCCCGGAGAGCAGGACACGGTCTCCGGGTCGGAGCGCGGCAGGCGAAAGCCGCGCCCTCGGGTCGCGCAGGCCGACGCCGGTGGTGCACACGTACATCCCGTCGGCACGCCCCCGCTCGACCACCTTGGTGTCGCCCGTGACGATCTCGACGCCGGCGGCCCGGGCCGCCCCTGCGATGGCCTCGACCTCGGCCCGGAGATCCTCCGCCGGCAGCCCCTCCTCAAGAATCAGCGACAGGCTGAGCGCGAGCGGCCGCGCGCCCGAAACGGACAGGTCGTTGACCGTCCCGTTGACCGCGAGTTCGCCGATCGAGCCGCCCGGGAAGCGCAGCGGTCTGACCACGTAGGAGTCGGTGGTGAGCGCGATCTGCGCGTCGCCGGCCAGGATCGTGGCCGCATCGGCGAGCTCGTTCAGCGTCTCGGACGCGAACGCCGGCGCCAGCAGCCCCTCGATAAGGCTCTGCGTCGCCTTGCCGCCGGCCCCGTGGGCCATGTTGATCCGCTCGTCGCGGAACTTCGCGCGCTTGCCCCGCGCCGTCTCGATGATCCCGAGGATCTTCTGCTCGCGTTCGGAGACGACGGCGGGATCGCCCATCACACCACCTGGCGCTCGCGCGCGAAGCGCCCGAAGTTGTAGTACGCGGCGCAGGCGCCCTCCGAGGAAACCATGCACGTGCCGATCGGCCGTTCCGGGGTGCAGGCGGTGCCGAACACCTTGCACTCCCAGGGCTTGATGACCCCCTTGAGGACCTCGCCGCACTGGCAGGCCTTGGGGTCCGCAACGCGCACCCCCGGCACGCTGAAGCGCGCCTCGGCGTCGAGGTCGCCATAAGCCTCGGACAGCTTCAGCCCGCTGTGGGAGATGAAGCCGAGCCCGCGCCACTCGAAGTGCGGGCGCAGCTCGAACACCTCGGCCATCACTTCGAGGGCTCGCAGGTTGCCCTCGTAGGGGACGACGCGCCTGTACTGGTTCTCGACCTCGCAGCGGTCCTCGGCCAGCTGGCGCAGGATCATCGCGATCGCCTGGAGGATGTCGAGCGGCTCGAAGCCGGCGATCACGACCGGTCTTCCGTAGTCGGCCGGGATGAACTCGAACGGCCGGGCCCCGACCACCGTCGAGACGTGCCCGGGACCGATGAACCCGTCGAGTCGCAGGTCCGGCGACTCGAGCAGGGCGCGCAGGGGCGGGACGATCGTTACGTGGCTGCACATGACGGAGAAGTTCTGGAGTCGTTCGGCGCGCGCCCGTTTGAGCGTGAGCGCGGTCGAGGGGGCGGTGGTCTCGAAGCCGATGGCAAAGAAGACGACCTCGCGGTCGGGGTTCTGCTTGGCGATCCGCAGCGCGTCGAGCGGCGAGTAGACCATCCGGATGTCGGCGCCGGCGGCCTTCGCGTCGAGCAGGCTGCCATTCGACCCCGGGACGCGCATCATGTCGCCGAAGCACGTGAAGATCACGCCGTCGCGGTGCGCGACCGCGATGCCGTCGTCGACCCGCCCCATTGGGATCACGCACACCGGGCAGCCGGGCCCGTGCACGAGCTCGACGTTGGCCGGCAGCAGGTCGTCGATCCCGTACTTGTAAATCGAATGGGTGTGCCCGCCGCACACCTCCATCAGCTTGTAATGGTGGCCGGGCTCGACGAGGGACAGGATCTCCCCGGCGACGGCGCGGCCGAGCTCGGCGTCGCGGAATTCGTCGACGTACTTCACCGCGCGGGCTCCAGCCGAGTGAGCGCCGTCCCGGCGTGGACGAGCAACCGGTCACCCGGATCCACCGGCTCAACCAGCGCCGTCTCGACGGTCGATCGGGTTCCGTCCTCGTCCGCGCACAGCGCGAGTCCGCGCACGAGATCGGTCCTCAGGACGGTCATCGGCACGCCGTCATCACCGCAGGTGATGCAGTGATGTGACCCGCAGCCGTCGGCGGCGCTCACTCGATCACGCTGGCCTTCAGCTCCTCTAGCTCCTGCTCGTAGTCCGCGCCCATCCGGACGAGCAAGTCTCGCGTCGCCCGCGCCTCCTCCTCGTCGACCTGCGAGATCGCGAAGCCGACGTGGATGAGGACCCAGTCGCCGGGGCCGACGCCACCGTCTTCCCCGTCGAGCAGGCCCACGTTGACGTTGCGCCGTACTCCCGCTACGTCGACCTTGGCCAACCGATTCAGGTCATCAACGATCTCGATGACCTGTCCAGGGATCGCCAAGCACACGCAGGCACTTCTACCACTCGCTTTCCGCACCGCGAAGGCGCTCGGACCGGGTCGGTAAGCAGGGTTACCAGGTCGATCGAAAGCGGGTGCGCTGGGCGCTGGGCGGGCATAGACTGGCTCTTCGACGTCTGTCGTGGGAGGCAGGAAGGCGCGGGCGGTGTCGGTGGAAGACGGAGAGATGAGCCGTTCTGGACCGTTGCGGTGGCCCCGCCACCCGGACGTCGCGGGAGCCAAGCCGGAATCGATCGTTCTCTACACGTACCTGCTCGACGCCGACGGCGAGCTGGCCGACGAATTCGACGTCCGCGCACGGATCGCCGCTCGGCAGCTGGCGACTGCGCGGGTGCTCCAGGTCGGCGCCGGGGAATGCGACCTCACGCCCTGGTTCGAGGCTTCGGGCGAGGGGCTGGGCCTGCTCATACTCGAAGGACTGATCGCGCTCGAGACGCGCGTCGGTGACCGCACGGCGGCCGAGCTCGTCGGTCCGGGCGACCTGCTTCAGCCGTCCGGACCGGCCGCGGACCAGCTGCTCGAGCGGACATGTGGCTGGCGGGTGCTGAGCCCGGCGCGGCTCGCGCTTCTCGACGGCGAGTTTGCCGATCGGGTCCGGCCGTTTCCGCAGATCCCCCGAGCGTTGCTGCGCCGGGCCTGCCGGCGCCCGGTCGAGCTCGACGTCCTGCGGGCGATCACCTCTCAGCCGCGGCTCGAGGTCCGGCTCGTCCTGCTGCTCTGGCACCTCGCCACGCGCTGGGGCCGGGTGGAGCCGAGCGGGGTACGGCTCTCGCTTCCGCTCACCCACCGCCTGCTCGGGCAGCTCGTGGCGGCCGAGCGGCCGTCGGTCTCCCACGCGCTCAAACGGCTCGGGCAGGCTGGGCTCGTGACCGGAACGGCGGACGACCTCCATCTGCACTCGAGCCTCGAGTTCGGTCTGGAGGCGCTCGCCGAGCGCGCCGCGGTTCTCGCGCCGCGCACCGTGAACCACGCCAGACGTCCTCGGAGACAAACCGTGTAGCGGATGCTCACCGCCGGCCGGGACCCCATCAGCGTGCTGTGGCTCACCACGGGCCTCGGCTGCGACGGCGATTCGATCGCGATGACGGCGGCGCGCAATCCGAGCTTCGAGGACCTGATCCGCGGCTGCTTTCCAGGCGCGCCGCCGCTCATCATCTACAACGCGGTGCTTGCCTACGAGACCGGGGAAGACTTCATGCGTCCGTGGTTCGACGCCGCGGCCGGCAAGCTCGACCCGTTCATCCTCGTGCTCGAGGGGTCGGTTCCGAATGAGGAGATCAGCGGCGACGGACACTGGGCGACGTTCGGGGTGGACCCCTTTAGCGGCGAGCCGATCTCGACGTGCGCGTGGATCGACCGGCTCGCCCCGCGCGCCGCGGCGGCGCTCGCGCTGGGCACATGTGCCGCATTCGGAGGGATCCCGGCCATGCGGGGCAACCCGACCGGGGCGATGGGACTGCGCGACTACCTCGGCTGGGGTTGGACGTCCCGCCTGGAAATCCCGATCGTCAACCTGCCCGGCTGCCCGGCCCAGCCCGATAACATCACCGAGACGCTGCTCGCGCTCGCGCTCCAGGTGGGGCGGGCCGGTCCGGTCATCGACGTCGACGACCACGGCCGCCCCCGGTGGCTGTTCGCGCGGACCGTGCAGCAGGGCTGTGGGCGCGCCGGCTTCGCCGAGCAGGGCGAGTTCGCCACCACGCCGGCCGACCATCGCGGCTGCCTCGTGAAGCTTGGCTGCAAGGGTCCTGTCGCGACGTGCAACGTTCCCATCCGGGGCTGGGTGGGCGGCGTCGGCGGTTGTCCCAACGTGGGCGGGATCTGCATCGCCTGCACGATGCCGGGCTTTCCCGACAAGTTCATGCCGTTCATGGAACCCAATCCGCTCGGGCTCCTGGGCGCCCGGGTGACGCGCTCAACCTACGGCCCGGTCCTGCGGCGTCTGCGGCGCAGCGCGATCCGGCGCCACTACGATCGAGAGCCGAGCTGGCGGGGACGTTCCGGCGAGTTACGGACCGGATACAGGCCGCGGTGGTGAGGAGCTGACATGCCGGTCAACGTCGTGTTCAGGTGCGAGATCTGCGGCGTGCGTCCCGATGCGGAAACGCAGGTCGGCCTCGAGCGCCAGCTCCTCGACCTCCGTCACGGCGAGTACGTCGATGCCGAGCCGGGCCGCTGGTTGACCTGGCACGGGCGCGGCATGTACGGGCCGCAGCGCTACGCCTGCGGCGCCCACCGGGGCGAGCTCAAGGCGCTCGTGCGCGAGCACTATGGGACGCTTGGCTGGCACCCGTGGGCGCAGGGACCGCACCCGTGGGCGGGGCGGCGGGGGACCGACCGGGCACGCGCGCTCGTGCGCTCGCTGCGCTCGACCTTTGGAGCCCCGGGGGGATGACCGTTTCGCCCAACGTGCCTCCGCTCGCGGTCGAGAGTCTGCTCGAGGCGCAGCAGGCGTTGCGCAAGTCGGGGCTTCGACTCTCGACGCCGCGGCGGCTCGTCCTTGAGGCTCTGTTCGCGGCCGACGGTCCGGTCGCCGCGAGCGACCTGGCCCAGCAGCTCTCGATCGATGAATCTTCGGTCTACCGCAACCTCGAAGTGCTGGAGCACCAGGGGCTGATCCGCCACGTTCATCTCGGTCACTCGGCCGGGCTGTACGTCCGGGTTGGCAGGGAAGAGGTCGAATACCTCTACTGCGAACGGTGCGCGAAGGTGACGGCCGTTCCGCCCACGCGCCTCGATCCGGTACGCGGGCGCATCAGGGACCTATTCGGCTACACCGCTCGCTTCGGCCACTTTCCGATCGTCGGTGTGTGCGACGACTGCACGCGGCACAGATCCGAGGGGTGATCGTAATTACCAGCGACTTGCATTAGGAGCGGTACCCGGATTACGTTCCCCGAGCTTGTCCGGCTGATCCAAGCCGGACCGGCTTGCGTATATGCGGTCGGCGCTCATCCCGAGCGGTGATCGACTGAGGAGGAAAGATGGAGGCGGCGACGGCTCGTGGTCGGCCAGGCTTGCGCTCGTTCTGGGCTTTGCTGGACGGCGCTCAGAAGCGCACGTTGTTGTTGATGATCGTCGTCGTCGCCGGTCTGCACGTGGTCGGCTTTGTGATGCTGATCACGCTGGTGGCGCCTCACCACTACCGGCTGGGTACGGCGGGGGCGTTCACGGTCGGGATCGGCGTGACCGCGTACACGCTCGGGTTGCGCCACGCGTTCGATGCCGATCACATCTCGGCGATTGACAACACGACGCGCAAGCTGATGGCCGAGGGCAAGCGGCCGGTGAGCGTGGGGTTCTGGTTCTCGCTCGGGCACTCGACGATCGTCTTCGCGCTCGCGTTCCTCATCTCAATCGGCGTCCGGGCCTTGGACGGGCCGGTCAAGAACAGCAACTCCAACCTGCACCAGGTCACCAGCACGATCGGCACCCTCGTCTCCGGCTCGTTCCTGTACGTGATCGCGGCGATCAATGTCGGGATTCTGCTCGGGATCATCAAGGTCTTCCGAGAGATGAAGAGCGGCCGCTACGACGAGCAGGAGCTCGAGGAACAACTACAAAAGCGGGGGTTCATGAACCGGCTGCTCGGCCGCCTGACCCGGGCGGTGAGCCGGCCGGGTCAGATGTATCCGATCGGGATGCTGTTCGGACTCGGGTTCGACACCGCCACCGAGGTCGCGCTACTCGTGCTCGCCGGCGGTGCCGCCGGCGCCGGGCTGCCCTGGTACGCGATCCTATGCCTGCCGATCCTGTTCGCCGCCGGCATGTCGCTGATGGACTCGATCGACGGGTCGTTCATGAACTTCGCCTACGGCTGGGCGTTCTCCAAGCCCGTCCGCAAGGTCTTCTACAACATCACGATCACCGGGCTCTCCGTGGCCATCGCGGCCGTGATCGGGACGATCGAGCTCGGCGGACTGCTCGCCTCCCAGCTCCACCTGTCGGGCTCGTTCTGGAACTGGTTCGAGACCATCGACATCAACATCCTCGGCTTCGTGATCGTCGCCATGTTCGTCCTCACCTGGGCCATCGCACTATCCGTCTGGCACTACGGGCGGATCGAGGAACGCTGGAGCGCGTCGATCGAGTAGGCGCGGCGGCGCCGACTAGCGCCACCAGGGCCGCTGGCGGATCTTCGCGACCTGGGCTGCCGGGCCGGCGAGCTCGCCCATGTGCTCGCTCAGGTGATCGAGGTGCTCGCACAGCCAGACGCCGTAGTAGGAGCCGGAGGAACTCTCGACGACGCCGTCCGCGGCCAGCGACGGCGGCTGCAGCTCGGCTATCGGCTGGTGGTCGGGTCTCCCGACCTGCTCGGCGAGTCGCTCATACCAGTCGGTGAGCGTCGCCGTACGTCGTTCGAGCACACCGCGGGCCCCGTCGGGGCCGGTCGCGTCCCCCGGCATCTCGGCCACCGCGTGCGCGGTGAGCCGGAGCCGAAGCGAGCCGCCGACCAGGCGCCACAGCTCCGGCTTGGTGATGTGCTTGGTGCCCTGCTCGGCCAGGAAGCCGCGGAGCGCCTCGTCGAGGCGAAGCCCGGCGGTCCCGGCCACGACCCCGTCGTCGGGCTCGGCGGCGCGCGCCCCGGTTGCCCATTGGACGGCCTGAGTCAGGTATGCGGCGCCGGTGCGGAACGCGTCGGCCAGATCGTCGCCCACGACCCCGGCCACACCACGCGGCCAGAACAACGTGCCGATCACCACGCTGACCGCGCAGCCGAGCGCCACGTCCTCGATCCGTACCACGCCGACCTTCCACCCGACGGGGACGATCAGGTTGAACAGGACCGCGATCATCACGGTGAAGGCCGCCTGACCGAGAGCGAACGGCGCGGTACCCGGCGAGTACGCGGCCACGAGCACCGCGAGCGGAAACGCGATCCACAGGGCGGTCTTGTCGCTCCCGATCGCCAGCACGAGTGCCCCGCCGATCACGAATCCGAGCGCGGTGCCGGCGATGGCACGGAGCGCGGTCGCACCGGTCGACGCGGCGTTCGTGCGAAGGACGGACAGGGTGCCGAGCACCACCCAGAAGCCGTGCTGGACGGTAGTTACGTCGGCGATCGCCACCGCCACCGCGAGCGCCACGGATCCCCGGATGCTGTTGATGAACCACACCGATCGAACGCTCGCGTGGGCGTGTGCGGCGGTGGCAACCCTCGAAACCCGCTGCACGGTACGGGCCGCCACGGCCGATCCGGCGTACCACCGCTGGCGCCGGGCCTCCAGCCATTCGGGATCGGCGACGCCCGTCGCGATCATTGTTTCGTAGGCGAGACCGAGAACGGTGACCGCGACCGCGTTCGCGTGGAACGAGATCTCCGCGGCCTCCCGGAGGTCGGCCTGCTCCCGTCCGCTCTTCTCGAATCGGACGATGGCCGCCGTCCGGCGGCGCTCCAGTTCGTCTACGTCGGGACTTGCGCTGCCGCCCGCGAGCAGGGTGGCCGTATCCCGCAGAACTGAGCTCGAGGTCGCGATGAGTTCCCGGTCGGCCGGCGCCGCCTCGCTGAGGTCGGGCCGCTCGCGGACGGCGTCGGCGATCAGCGATGTGCACCACTCGAGCAGCTCGATGCAACTGGCGAGCGCCTGGTCGCTGGCAGCGAGTCCGGTCGGGCGGTAAGGGGATCCCGTGAACTGCGCGAGCAGGTCACGCTTGGCCGTCATCGCGGCTTCGAGGTGGTCCCCGGGGGGCTCGCCGCGCAGGAACGCGTCGAGCTCGTCGGCGAGCGCGGTCGCGAGCTTCGACGACGCGTTGCCGAGCTGATTGGTGCTCTGTCGTGGCGAGAGCAGGAGTACGGCGGCAGTACCGACAACGGACGCCATCCACCATCCGATGAGCCGGTCGGGGACCATGCCGATCGTGCCCGCGGACGCCGCAGGAAGGACATAGGCGAGTAGCGCCCCGGTAACGCCCGAGGCGGCATTCGGCCCAGTGATGCCCGCGAAGAACACCAGAAACGTGACGGGCACGGTGACGAGCGCGGCCAGCACGGTGGAGGAGCTGACGATCGTGGCGATGGTCAGCAGCGCGCTCCCGGTCAGCGCGAGCGCGAGGTGGGCCAGGAGCTTGTCGCGCCATGTCCCGTTGAACGACGACAGCACAAGCGTCGCGAAGCCGCCGAAGGCGCAAAAGGTCGCGATCTGGGCGTTGTCGATCACCTGGCTGGCGATCGCGAACAGGCCGCACACGACGACCACGGCACGCACGGCGCGGAGCGCAGCCGGCAGGGACCAGCGGGGGATGGCCCAGCGAACCACTTGCGCGGCGTCTACGCGGGCCGAGGTGGCCAGCGCCGTCATTTGAACCAAGGGTCGGCGGCGCCTGACGGCGGCGCCTTGTCGATCAACCGCTCGAGTTCCCGGTACACCTGCGCGTTGACCGCCATGCCGCAGTGGCTGCCGTCAATCTCCACGCATTCGGCGGCGGGATCGAGGCACGCGCGCCAGTCGACGATCGCGTCGGTGCGCGAGTACAGGGCCAGCGCCGGCGCTCCCTCGGGCAGGGGCGCCGTGAGCAGCGACCGGAACTCCGCGCAGCAATCGCCGTCGCGGCATGCCGTGGAGAACAGTCCGGGCACGCCCAGGTCCCCGAGAAAGGCGACGGAGCGGATCGTGGCGAGCACGGAGGACGACACCGCGAGCGGGTCGAGCACCGGCGAGCCAAGCGTGACGAGCGCGGCGACCCTGTCGGGATGACGCGCCGCCAGGGCGCGAGCCAGGGTCCCACCCCGGCTCTGGCCGATGATCACGACCGGCTCGTCGAAGGCGGTGAGGGCCGCGTCGAGTCGATCGAGGTCGCGGCCCGAGCAGCCGACGTTGAGGTGGATTCCGCTTGTGCGCACGCGGTGACCGCGCCGGCGCAGCCAGCCCGCCATCACCGTCAAGGATGCATCGCCGGCCAGGAAGCCGGGGATCAAAAGTACGGGCTGCCGGCTGCGTTTTCGCGCCGGGCTCCAGAAACGAGGATCGCTCACGAGCGCGGCGAGCTCGGGCCAGAAGCGCAGCTCACCTGGGAGCGGCGGCGAGCTCACGACCCATGGCCTTCCAGCTCGAGGATGAGCTTGCCGACGTTATCGCCGCGGAACAGCCGGAGGAACACCTCGGGGAACTGCTCGAGGGTGCCCTCGACGAGGTCCTCGCGGGAGATGAGCTCACCGGCGTTCAGCCAATCGGCGAGCTGAGCTATCGCCTCCGGATAACGCTGGGCGTAGTCGAAGACGAGGAACCCGGCCATCGTCGCGCGCTCGACGAGCAGCTGCATGTAGTTGACCGGTCCACGCGGGGGCTGCGTGGCGTTGTACTGCGAGATCGCGCCGCAGATGACGACCCGGGCGCGGCGGGCGAGGCGGCGTAGGACCTCGTCGAGGATCTCACCGCCGACGTTGTCGAAGTAAACGTCGACGCCGTCTGGCGCGTGCCGGCGGAGCTCCGCGCGCACCTCGCCGTCCTTGTAGTCGATCGCGGCGTCGAAGCCGAGCTCCTCGGTGAGCCAGGCGCACTTCTCGGGTCCGCCGGCGATCCCGATGACCCGGCACCCCTTGATCCG
>DATBYI010000680.1:0-3934 GCA_036513815.1 Solirubrobacteraceae bacterium | reverse complement strand
TCATGCGGGGATTGTCACCGGTTGGACGTAGGAGACGACGTCGTTGCCGCGTACCGCGTGGACGGCGAACGCGGCCGACTCGTCGAACAGGTGGAGCTCGTCGCTCTCGAAGCTGGGGCGTGCCTGGACATACGTGCTCGGGGCAGTGATGGCGACGCAACCGGCCAGTTCCGCCGTGAGCGGGCAATGCACATGACCCGAGACGATCCGGACCACGTTCGGATGGCGGCGGATGACGTCGCTGAGCGCGGCTCGATCGGCGGGATCGAGCCCGATCGCGTCCCAAGCGCGCATCCCGGTGGCGAAGGGCGGATGGTGCATGGCCAGCAGCGTGGTTCGATCCGGCGCGTCCGACAGCTCGGCGTCCAGCCAGTCGAGCTGGTCGCCCTCGAGCCGGCCCGAGTCCTGCCCCGGCTTGGTGGTGTCGAGCACGGCGATCCGGATCGGACCGAGCTCAACCGAGTAGCGCACTGGCTCCTCCGCCTCGCCGCCGAGCCCGAAGTGCGCCCGCAGCGCCGCTCGATCGTCGTGGTTCCCCGGCAGGACGTACGTCGGTACGTCGAGCGCCTCGAGCGCGGCCCTGACGATGGCGTACTCGCCGTCGGCTCCGTGCTCGGCGAGATCGCCGGAGACGAGGACCGCGTCGGCCGGATCGTCCAGGCCGGCGACGGATTCGATCGCCGCCCGCCACCGGGCGGCAGGATCGCCGCGCGTCCAGTTGGCGCCGATGTGCGAGTCGCTGAGCTGGACGACGATGAAGGGCTTGGTCAATTGACCGCCCGGCGGCCGCGGAGCCGCGGTGGGCGTGCCCGCAGGCTTGCCCCCCACGCGAGCGCGATCAGCACGAGCCCGATCGCGAAAGCGACGGCGGGGAGTGGGTTGGTCGAACTCGAGCCCGACGGGCCGGCCGAGGCGGGAGGGATCGTGAGGGAGTGGCCGGCGGCCGCGGCGAGGCCCTGGATGGCACTCAGTGCCGCCGCGCCCAGGCCGGCACCGCCGGCCGCGATCCGTATGCCGGCGAGCGTGGTGCGGGAGCCTGGGACACCCGAGGACGCGCCGCCGTACAGCCCGAAGCCGTTCGGCATGACCACGAGCACTGGGCCGTGGTAGACGAGCGACAGCTCCTGCTCGAGGAACTGGGCATACGGTTGGGGTTGGCGCCACAGCTCGGTCACCGAGCCGAGATCGGACGAAGACGCGATCAGCGCCACGCGGATGGGATAGCCGCTCGACGCGGCCGACGCCAGGAGCCCGGATAGCTGGCGCTGCTGCGCCAGCGGCATGCCCGCGTCCTGGGGGAGGAACACGGACTGTGTGGCCAGTACGTCGCTGGCCGGGTCACCGTCGGCGCGGGCGATGCTCGGGAGCGAGCCCACAGTCAGTGCGCAGACAACGACGACGGCGAGGACAGAACCAAGCCGACGCAAGCGCGCGCCACGGTGATGGTTGGCCGTACAGTCCATTTGGACCGATGAGCCAGTCTAAGTGGTCTAGGGCCCGCCGATGTCGCCGCGCCTGGCTGGTCGCGATGCTTGGCCTGCTGGTCGCGCTCAGTGCGTTTCCCGCCGCCGCGCAGGCGCACGGGCCGGTCGCTCCCGTGGCCTCCAGCTATTTCGCCAAGATTCTCGAGCGGCCCGCGGGAATCGACGCGAAGGTCGTCGACGGCGATCTGCGGATGTGGATGCGCGTCCCGGCGGATGAGACCGTCGTCGTCATCGACTACCGCGGGGCGCCCTATCTGAGGTTCTCGTCCGCCGGCGTGTTCGTCAACGAAAACTCCTCGATGTACTACCTGAACCAGACGCCGGTGCCCGAGACGCCGCCGACGACGTTGACCGCGAGCACGCCGCCGCACTGGCACCACGTGAGCGGCGGCCATTCCTACGAGTGGCACGACGGGCGGTTGCACGCGCTGGCCGCGGTGGCGCTGACGCCAGGCGTCTCGTTCGTGGGGCGTTGGAACCTGCCGCTGCGAATCGACGGAGGCCTGGCCGCGATCAACGGCGGCCTGTGGCACTCCGACAACCCGTCGATCGTGTGGTTCTGGCCGATCCTCGTGATCGTCGCGTGCGTGCTCGCGGCGTGGCGCGTGCGACGGCCCGACACCGACGCGCTCGTCGCGCGAGTGCTCGCCAACGTCGCGTTGGTAGGGGTCACGATCGCGGGTCTCGGCGTCGAGCTCCACGGACGGCCGACGGTCACCGTCCTCCAGCTCATCGAGCTCGCGTTGATCCTGACCTTCGTGGGCTGGGGCGTCTCGCGCGCACTGCTGCGGCGCCCCGGCTACTTCACGTGCTTCCTAATCGGGATCGGAGCCGTGTGGGCGGGCGGCGTGCTGGTCACGACGCTCGTGTACGGGTTCGTGCTGATCCCGCTGCCCGCGTTTCTGGCTCGTACCGTAACCGTGGTCTGCCTGGGCGCCGGAGCGGCGCTCCTCCTGCTCGTGTTTCGCCTCGCGGATCAGTCCGACCGGCGCGCGAGAAGGGCGAAGTCGGCCGACTCTCTCGATCGTGATCTCGGCGGGATCGGCGAGACCGTCGCCTGAGACCCGGGTGATTCGAGGGTCGCTCCGAGTCCTCGCGGGCGTCGCCCTGATGGCGCTCGTCGCCGGGACCGCCACGGGGTGCGGATCGAACGGATCGAACGGTCGGTCCCCGGCGTCCGCGACGGCCTCGGCCGCGCCGCCGGCGGCGCTGCTCGCCCAGGCGCGCCCGATCGGCCGAGGCGTGCGCTTCCAGCCCCCGGTCACGGGGCGCCCGATCGGCCCCTGCACGCAGGCCCTCGGGGAGCGCGACGGCGTGCACGTGGAATTGTTCGGCGCCAACCGGGTGGTCTTGATCGCGGCCGGCGTCGGCACGCTCGGACCGCGTGCGTACTCCTCGGGCCGGATCGCCCGCGCGCGCTGCTACGGCGCGCTCGTCACCCTCGATCCGACGGGGCTCGTGCTCGTCCGCCCCGGGGCGCGGGCGACGGTGGGCGACCTGTTCCGCTCGTGGGGCCAGCCGCTCTCGGCGGACCGGCTGGCCTCATTCAGCGCGGGTCCCGGGGGCACGGTGCGGGTTTACGTCGACGGGCGGCAGGTCCACGTGCCGCCGAGCGGCGTTCCGCTTCGCCGCCACGCCGAGATCGTGCTCGAGGTGGGTCCGTACGTCCCGCCCCACCCCGCATACACATTCCCGCCGGGGACCTGAACGCGCGGTATCTTCCCGGCGGAATGCGCGATGGCCTCCTGATCAGGCGCTTCGCGCCCGCTGCGCTCATGCCGGCGGCGGCGTTCGCGGTGCACCAGCTGCGCTACTGGCTCGCCTACGGCAACGGGGCCGCTGTGCAACTGCAGCGTCAGGGCCACTCATATCTGCACTCGGTCGTGCCGTGGGTCATCGTGCTGGTGGCACTCGCCGCCGGCGCGTTCCTGCTCTCGCTCGGCCGCGCGTTCGGTGGCCGCCATTCGTTGCCGCGCTACACGCTTTCGTTCACGATGCTCTGGCTCGCGTGCTCGGTCTGCCTGGTGGCCGTCTACGCGACGCAGGAGTTCCTCGAGGGGCTGTTCCTGGTCGGGCACCCCGCAGGATTCCTTGGCGTCTTCGGTTACGGCGGGTGGTGGTCGATCCCCGCTGCGCTTGCGGTCGGGTTAGTCCTTGCCGCGGCATTCCATGGCGCCCGGCTTGCGCTGCACGCCGTGGCCGAGCGTGGCGTTCGCCGTGTCCGGCGGGCCGGCCGGCCGCCGGCGCTCGCGTGGACGACGGGCTTGATGTTCGGGCCGGCGCCGGCGCCGATCGCCGACGGCTGGTCCGGTCGCGGTCCTCCCGCTTGACGTCATGCACCGGGTCACGCGGCCCGGTTACCTGACACCGCAAGCAAGGAGGAAAACCGTTGAAGGCAAGATCCGTCATGCGACGGCTTGCGCTCGTAGCGATCCTCGGAGGCGGCGGGG
>DATBYI010000679.1:0-40604 GCA_036513815.1 Solirubrobacteraceae bacterium | reverse complement strand
CCAGCTCCTGTCCTTCGCCGAAGAGCTACGCAGCGAGGGCGTCGCGATCGGCACGTCCGAGATCCTCGACGCGTTCGAGGCCCTGAACCACGTCGACTGGACCGCGCAACGGGACTTCAAGGAAGGCCTCGCCGCCACCCTTGCCAAGTCGAGCGACGACCGGCGCGTGTTCGACCTCGTGTTCGACCGCTTCTTCTTCCGCGCCGCCGAGGCCCAGGCCGCGCGCAAGAAGATCACCGAAGCTCAGGGCCCGAATCAGCACCCGGGCGAGATCAACCTCGACACGCTGAGAGCGCAGATTGCCGCCGCCCTCAGGGACGGATCCGACGACGCGCTCAGGGACCTGGCGCGACTGGCCATCGCCGCTTTCGGCCGCGGCGAGGGCTCGGGAGTTCTCGGCGTCGACGTGCAGCGCATCAGGAGGGCGCTTGGCCTGCGGACCGAGCCCCAACCCGACCTCCCAGAGGACGATCCAAGACACGAAGGCCTCCCGAGAGAACAGCTCCGAAAATTCGAGCAGCATCTGAGGCGCGAGCTCGAGCGCAACCTGATCGAGCGCACCTCGAGCCTCCCGCCCAAGCGTCCGCTGAACGAGCTCGACCGCGCCCTCCCATCCGGCCCGATCCAGGACCTCGCCGCGGTGCACAGGGTCGTCGCCCAGCTCAAGCGACGCCTCGCCACCCAGGGCCACGAGCTCAAGGGTCATAACCGCCACGCCCACGTCGACTTCCGGCGCACCATGCGCGCCAGCCTTCAAACCGGGGGCGTGCCGATCGCACTCAAGTACCGGCCAAAACGACCCAGAAGACCCGAGATCTTCGTTCTGTGTGACGTGAGCACCAGCGTCACGAGCGCATCCACGTTCTTCCTATCCGTCCTGCACGCCCTCCACGACTCGTTCCGCAAGCTGCGCAGCTTCGTATTCATCGAACGCATCTCGGAGGTCACCGAGGTGTTTGAAAAGGAGCGCGACTTCCGCGCCGCCAGCGAGGCCATCTCCCGGGACGCAGGTGTGGCCGACATCTCCGGTTACACCGACTACGGCCGCGTCTGGCTCGAGTTCCTCAACACGATCGAGGATGAGCTGCACCCGCGCGCCACCGTGATCGTGCTCGGCGACGCACGGACCAACGGCCGCCCTCCAAGAGAAGACGTGTTCGCCGCGATCACGGCCAAGGCCGGACGCACCTTCTGGCTGAACCCCGAACCGCGCCTCTACTGGAACTACGGCGACAGCGTGATCGCCGCCTACGAGAAGCACTGCACGGCGTTCGAGTGCTGGCGCACGGACCAGCTCGAGGACTTCGTGAAGGCCCTCACCCGTACCGACTCAACCTGAAAGCCCGAAGAGCCCCGGGGCTACGACACCGGCGCCGGCGTCGCCACCGCCTCGAGGTACAGGTTCTGGAGACCCGCCGCCTCGCTCTCCCGCGCCTCCGCCAGCGACAGGCCGGTGCCGTCGAACAGCCCGTCGGCCTCCCAGCGGTCGGGATTCAGGGAAACCGCGTACGGGTTGATCTTCTCGTCCTCGCCCGGCGCCGCCTCACCCAGATTCTGGGCCGCCCGACTGAACGCGAGCACGGCGAACGCCTCCATGAGCTCAACCGTCGAGGCAAGCCGTGCGCGCACGCCGTCGTCGTCGAACCCCCCGGCCATGTCGACGTGACGCTGGAACATGCCGGGGAAGTTCTGAGTCGGGACGATCGCTCGCCGCCACTCGCGTTCCTCCAACGCGTTCCACTCGCGATACATCGCCTCCAGGCGCCGGGTGATCGCCCAGATCCGCTCCAGGTCCGGCCGCACCGAGGCCATGAACTCGACGTCGTCGTATTTGTCGTGGAAGAACAACAGACACTCGGTGCCCCAGTAGAGGATGTTGTTGGCGCAGATCTTGACCGTCATCACCATCGCGTTGTGCCAGAACTCGTACTGACCTTCGTACTGGGTCAGGTTCACCCGATACGTGCTCAGGTACAGATCATCAAATGCCTGGGCGCGCGAAGTAACGTCCTCACCATCAAGGAAACGCGTGATCAGATCGGTCGACAACGTGTTGGAGATCGCGATGAAGTCAGACCCCGGCGAGTAGAACGGGTCGAGGAAGGCACCCGCTTCCCCGACCAGTGACCAGTGGTCGGCCCCGTTGAAGCACTGCTTGCACCCGTAGGAGAAGTCCGAGACCTTCAGGAAGTCCTCGACCTGGTCGAGCCGGCCATCGAGTGACTCACCCAGCTGGGGCTCGTGCCGCCGGATCCAGTCCAGGGCGCCATCGAGCGTCTTCATTTCCTCGTACGGATGGAACCGGGGATCAGCGACGATCCCGATCGAGATCGGGCCCGAGGACAGCGGGATCATCCATACCCAATAGCCCTGACCGCACAGGTGGTTCGTCGAGTACTTGCGCAGGCCGCGCTCGGACATCCGCCCGAAGAACTCCTCGTCGTCGGAGTCGGCCCACGACTCGATGTCGAGCCCGCCGTCGAGCCGGAACCAGGCCGAGTTCACCACGTGGCCGTTGTCTTCCAACAAGTCCAGCTTCCGCTTCAAGATGAACGACCGACCGGCAGCGTCGACCACCCACCGCGCACGAATCTCACGATCTTCGCCCTCAAAAGTAACCCGGATCACGTGCGGGTCGCCGATCTCCACCTCCTGCACGCGGCAGTCGCCAAACCGGTCGACGCCTACCTCAACAGCGCGATCGCCGAGGTAGTTCTCGAACCGCCCCCGGTCGAGCTGGAAACTCGGCTCGGGCAGCGGCCTGTTGATCCCGCGCTCGATCCGCTCCGCGATAGACGTATTCCCGGCCGCTGGGAACCACCACCGGAGCCCGAACTTCTCGAGCTCGTCCTTCTCCATGTGCTCCCTGGCCCCGACCACGTCGGCGAAGTAGTGAGCGGACACCTCGACCGTCGACTCCCCCACCTTGAACGCCGCTTCCGGCGCCGGGCCCTTGCGCTTCTCGGCGATGAAGACGCTCGTCTCGGGACGCGCTTGCTTGAGCTGGATCCCGAGAGTCAACCCGGCCAGGCCGCCGCCGAGGATCGCCACGTCGTAGCTGTCAGCCGGCTGCCTATCAGTGCCCACGTTGCACTCCTTCTTGCGTAATTGTCAGATCCACTGTCGAAGGAACTAAGCCGCCACCACGGCCCCACGCGCCTCGAGGTCCATCTCCTCGATTCCCGTCAGCATCTCGCGCGCCTGCACGAGGCTGATCCCGTCATCGGAGTACAGGCCGTCGGCCTCCCACCGCTCGGGATGCAGGCTGATCGCCAGCCAGTTGATGCCCCGGTTCTCGTCCGGCTGCTCGGGCAGGTTCCGGGCCGCCCGGTGGAAGATCCAGACCGCGAGCGCCTTGAGGTACTGCAGGTTCCGCCGCGCGATCTCAAACGTCTCGTCGCCCTCGGCCGGGCGCGCCATCTCCGCCTGCGCCTGGATATACGGCGCCAGCTGGTTGCACAGGACCGAGACGCCCTCGAACGGCGTCTGCTCGATCGCGTTCCAGTCGCGGAACAGCTGCTGCATCTTGGGGATCATCTGGATCGCCTCGTGCACGATCCCCTCGAGGCGCTTGATGTCCTCGGGCTTGCGCATCCGCCCGTGACACCACGCGTTACCGATGCCGACGAAGTACGTCGATGAGTCGTACACGAATTTGAGGACCATCACCTGCGGGTTACCGAACAGCTGGTAGTTGTCGCGGTACAGGTGTGCCGTCGTGTTGAAGAGGTTGAGGTAGAAGTCGTTGTAGAACTCCGCGAGCTCGGTCACGTCCTCGCCATTGAGCTCCCGCTCGATCAGCTCGCAACTGAACGTGTTCGAGAAACCGATGAAGTCCGACCCCGGCGAGTAGAGCGCGTCGAGGAACCCTCCGGCCTCGCCCACGAGGGTCCAGCGCTCAGGCGAGAAGAAGCGGGTCGACCCGTACGAGAAGTCCTGGACGCGCAGGAAGTCGAGCACGTCCTCGCGCCGGCCGTCGATCTCGGCGTGAAGCTGGGGCTCGTTGCGCTTCATCCACTCCATGAACGCCTCGAAACTGTTGATCTCCTCCCACGGGTGGAAGCGCGGATCGGCGCACACGCCGATCGAGATCGGCCCCGACTCGAGCTGGATCAGCCAGAGCCAGTACCCCGGCTGAATCAAATGCGAAGTCGAGTGGATCCGCAGGCCCTTCTCGGGCATCCGGCCCAGCCACTCCTCGTCATCGGTCCAATCCTCGAAGTCGAGACCGCCGGCGAGCCGGATCCACGCCGCATTGGCGCGGTGACCAGTGTCGACCCCGGCACCCAAATCCAATTTGCGCCGCAGGATGTTCGCGCGCCCGGAAGCATCGACGATCCAACGCGCGGTGGCGATGCACTCCTCGTCGTCCTGCGACATGAGGATCGTGTGCCTGTCCTCCCCGAGCGACACGTCCTGCACCCGCCAGCCCCGGAACGCATCCGCGCCCACCTTCTTGGCTCGCCGGAACAGCTCGTTCTCGAACCGGCCGCGATCGATCTGATGGGTGAACGCATCGAGGTGACCGGGAGTGCAGAACTCGACGCGCTTGGTGATGTCGGAGTTATCGCCGGCCGGAAGGAAGAAGCGCAGACCGAGCTTGCGCTGCTGGTAGCGCTCGAGGTGGTCGCGCATCCCGACCATCTCGCGGTAGTAGTAAGCACCGATCTCCACGCTCGACTCACCGACCTTGAAGGCCGCTTCGGGCGCCGGCTCGGCCCGCTTGTCGGTGACCAAAACGCGCGTTTCGGGGCGCTCACGCTTGAGCTGAATCGCGATCGTCAGCCCGGCCAGTCCGCCGCCGAGAACCGCAACGTCGTAGTGGCCGTGCGGTGCGTCGATCGCCATCGTCTCGAGCATCGACGCCGAACGGTCGTCTGCCATCAGCCCCTCCTCGTTTGGTCTGGGTCACAGCGACCGACGCGCCGACGATGCGCCGTCGGCGTCACCGAGCCCCGGTTGCAACCCCCTAGTCGGTCCACGTCTTGGCGATCATGACGGAACGACAACCGGGCTGCAACTCGCGCAAGCGCCGTTCATGGCCTGTTCATGGGCCTCCCTGCGGTCGGCGTCCGTGGGGCCGTTACGCCGGGCATCCATGCCCGGCGGGGCACAGCCGGCGCCCCGGTCAGACCTCAGAACAGCTGGTTCTCGCCGCCGAACACGGCGCTGACCGACCCGTCGGTGAAGATCTGGCGGATCGTGTCGGCGAGGAGCGACGCAGTCGACAGGACCACGACGTTGTCGGGCGCCCCCGGCCGGAGCGGAAGGGTGTCGGTCACGACCACCTGCTCGAACGGCGAGTTGGCCAGCCGCTCGTAGGCCTGACCCGAGAACACCGCGTGGGTGCACGCGGCGAACACGCGCGCCGCGCCCTCGTCAAGGACGGTCTGTCCGGCCGCGGTCAACGTGCCGGCGGTATCGATGATGTCGTCGAGGATGACCGCCGTCTTGCCGCGCACGTCGCCGATCACGTAGCCGATCTCGGCCACCTGTTGCGCCGGGCGGTCCTTGGTCATCAAGGCCAGATCGGCGCCGACCAGGTCGGCGAACTTGTGATTCAGCTTCACCCGGCCCACGTCCGGGGCAACCACGACGAGATCGTCGAGCTCGAGTCCCCGGAAGTAGTCGGCGATCAACAGGAGCGCGGTCATGTGGTCGACCGGCTTGCGGAAGAAGCCCTGAACCTGTCCGGCGTGCAGGTCGATCGTGAGCATTCGGTCGATTCCCGCGGTCTCGAGCAGTTGCGCCACGAGCCGCGCCGTGATCGGCTCGCGGAGGGCCGACTTCTTGTCCTGGCGGGAGTAGCCGTACCAGGGCATCACCGCGATCACCCGGTGGGCCGAGGCGCCGACGGCGGCGTCGATCATGACCAGCAGCTCCATCATCGCGTCGTTGGCGGTGACCCCGGTCTCCGGATTGGCGCAGGTGGGCTGCACGATGAACACGTCCGCGCCCCGGACCGACTCGTCGATCCGGCAATAGACCTCGCCGGCCGAGAACGTCTTGAGCGTGATGTGACCGAGCTCGATCCCGAGCCGGTGCCCGATCGCGCCCGCCAGCTCCGGGTTGGCCCGCCCGGAGAACAGCATCAGCTTCTTGCCGGTGACGATCGGAAGGCTTCCGGATGCGGCCCGCTGTTCACTCGCGCCCATGTCGCGGGTGAGTCTATACGCGCCCACTCCGGCAACTGTGGTCTTTTTGACCCGGCTTGACGTAGTCGCCACCGCGCGCTTACGCTGCCCCGGGATGATCTCCGGGGCGGGTTTCTAGTGGCACGTGATGTCTCGCTCGGAGCGAGCGCCCTCTTCAACGGACTGACGGATGCCGAGCTCGAGGTTGTCGCCGCGCGCATGCGGCCACGGCAGTTCACCCCCGGCGAGCAGCTTTGCGCGGCGGGGGATCAGAGCGACCGGATCTGGCTGATCACCGGCGGACTTGTCATCTGGAAGGCGGGGACCACCGCCGGTGGCGGCGAGATCGAGCTGCGCATGCGCAAGGGCGACGTGATCGGCGCCCAGGACGCGATCACCCGCACCGAGCGGACGGCGACCGTGCTGGCGAGCACGATCACCGACACGCTCGAGCTCGACGCCGGCGACCTCCTCGAGCTGGCCGCGCAATTCCCGCGGATCCTGATCAACGTGATCCAGACGCAGCGCGAGCGGCTGTTCCGAGCCAGCGCCCGGAGCGCAGCGCTGTTCAGCGCCAGCGTCCGCAGCACCTCCACCCGCGGCGAGGAGATCGGGGTGATCGCGGGGCCGTCCCTGAAGGGGGTGGTGAGCCAGATCGTCGCCGCCGCGCGGACCGCGAGCGCCCGCGGAGTGGTCGTACTGGACCGCTCGCTGTCGCTGGCCGGCGCGCTGACCGCGTCGGATGAGCTGGCGGGTGAGTCGAGCACCGTACTGATCCCGAGCGAATTCGACCCAGACACCGTCGCGGTGCTGCTCGACGAGACCGACCGGGTGGTGGCGCTCGTCGGCAACGCTGACGAGGCGAACCGCCTGGGACGCGTCGCGGAGGACGCCGAGGGGCGGCGGCTGGAGATCGTTCTCGTCTCCAACGAAGCGCGCCAGGCAAGCCAGATGTGGCATCCCGGCGCGCTCAGGCTCGTCGTGCGCGAGTGCCCGCGCCAACCCGATTTCCCCCTGGCCGACGCCGATCTTGCGTGGATCGCGCGCCATCTGACGCGCACCAAGCTCGGGCTGGCGCTCGGTGCCGGGGGAGCCAAGGGCTACGCGCACGTCGGCGTGCTCCAGACGCTCGAGGGGGCGGGCTACACCGTCGACTACGTCGGTGGGAGCAGCATCGGCGGCTTCGTGGCCAGCCAGCTCGCGCTCGGCTACGGCGCGACCGAGATCGACGAGCGCTTCCGCGACACGTTCAGCCCCGAGAACGTCTCCCAGCTGTTCAAGTCGCCGCTGGTCGGAAGGGTCGGACTCGAGACGCTCACCGGGATGCTCAAGGAGGCGACCAAGGGCGCGTTCTTCTCACACACGAAGATCCCGCTCGTGATCATGGCGGTTGATCTCACCGCCCGCACGCCGGTGGCGCAGCGAAGGGGCCCGCTGTGGGAGGCGCTCCTGGCGGCACTGTCGGTGGCCGGAGTGTTCCCCAGCCAGGAGCGTGACGGACACCGGCTGATCGACGCGATCGCGCTCGTCCCGGTCCCCACCGCGGGCGTGATCGAGGACGGAGCGGACATCGTCGTGTCGGTCAACCTGCTGGGCACGGAGTCGCTTGAGCAGTGGCCGGGCGTGCCAGAAGAGCCCGAGGCCGAGCCGGCCAAGCCACGGCGCCATGGCCCGCTCGACACGATCCTGGAGGCGATGGACCTGAGCCAGCTCGACACCAGCGCCCGGCATGCGGCCCTGGCGGATGTCGTCATCACCCCCCGGTTCGGTCCCGCCGAATGGCGCGACTTCCACCTCGGCGATCGATTCCTCGATTCCGGTCAGACCGCTGCTCGCGAGCAGCTCGCGGCGCTCCGCGCCCTCTCACGCCCGCTCGATCTCGCGGCCGCGCGTCGCGAGGCCAGCCTGGTTTAACCCCAAGTTCACCATTCGCTTCTGCGGGATGGGTTAGCGTCGCCTCACGGCCGAAGAGTCGGCCGGGGCTTTATCACCCAAACGGAGGGCATCATGGGATCCCGACGTACCGCCGCGCGCTTGGCGCGGCCACTGGGAGCGCTGGCGGCTGCCGCGCTCTTTCTCCTACCGGCCAGCGCACTGGCGCATCAGCACGCGAGGGCCAATCACCGTGGCCATCACAACGTGGGCGGCAACCAGGGCAGCGCCAACCTGTCCGCCGTCTACACGATGAGCAACGATCCAGCGGGCAACTCCGTGATCGTCTACCGACGCAGCGCCAACGGGACGATCACCCAGACCGGCTCCGTGGCGACGGGCGGCCTCGGCGCCGCTTCGGAGCCACCGTTCGGGTTCCCGATCGTAGACAGCGCCGGCGCGATGAACCTGACTCAGGACGGCCGGTTGCTGTTCGTGGTCAACGCGGGGGATAACAGCATCAGCTCGTTCCAGATCACCGCGTCGGGACCGAAGCTCGTCTCTCACGTGCCCTCCCAGGGGACGCTGCCGATCAGCGTGACCACCCACGGCAACGTGCTCTACGTGGTCAACGAGGAGAGCAGCAACATCTTCGGGTGGCACTTCTCGCCGAGCGGTCAGCTCACGCCGATCTCGGGATCGTCCCAGTCGCTCTCGACGACGTTCCCGACCACCGTGGCGGCGGAAATCGGGTTCGCGCCCGATGGCCGCCAGCTGGTCGTCACCGAGCGCGGGCTGCCGGCGCCGAACGGCGCGATCGACACGTTCGCGGTCAACTGGGCGGGCGTGGCGGGACACGCCGTCGGACACCTCGCGCCGACGCCGAATCCTTTCGGGTTCGCGTTCGACGGACCGAGCAACCTGCTGGTTACCGACGCGGGATTCGTGGAGACCCCATCGGGCACCGCGGCAAACCCGGGCGGTTCGCCGCCCAACCCGGCGGACCCGGCTCAGTTCTTCGGTTCGACCGACTCGTTCCGCCTGCATCCCGGGGGTAACCTCGTGTTCAAGGGCGCGTTCCCGAGCGGCGGACGCGCGGCCTGCTGGGTCGTGGTCAGCAAGGACGGCCGGTACGCATATGTGGCCAACACGCTGGGGGGCCCGGCGGGATCGCCGGCCGGCATCCTCACCGGCGACGATGGCATCTCCACCTATGCGATCTCGCCCCACGGGCGGCTCACCCTGATCGGGCAGACCAACACCGGGCCGGGATTCCCGGGTGAAGAGGCACTCAGCAGCGACGGCCGGTATCTGTACGAGCTCGTCCCGTTCATCGTGGGCGGCCCGAGCCAGCTCGACGTGTACAAGATCGGCCCGGGCGGCAGCCTGACGATGATCCAGTCGGCCGGCGGTCTGCCGAACGGCGTGTCGGGTCTCGGCGTCTTCTAGGAACTCACCGCAACTGCCGTAGCGATCACGCCCCCGCTCGCAGCGGGGGCGTGACGCTTAAGCGGGCAACCGGCTCTAGGCAGGTTGGGCGATGGCCTCCATGAACAGGTTCTCCATGCCGCCGGCTGCGGTCTCGCGGGCTTCGGCCACCGTCATTCCCTCGCCCCCCAGCATCCCGTCCGCCTCCCAGCGCTCGGGATCGAGGCTGACCGCGTAGGGATTGATCTTGACGTCCTCACCGGGCGCCGCATCTCCAAGGTTCTGTGCGGCCCGGTTGAAGGCGAGCACGGCGTACGCCTCGAGCAGATCGGCGTTGGCCGCCGCCCGCGCCTTCAGCGCCTCGTCATCGAAGCCGGCGATCATGTCGCGGTGGCGATCGAACATGGCCGGGAAGGCAGAGGAGGGAACCATCGCCCGCCGCCACTCTCGCTGCTCGAGCTCGTTCCATTCGCGGTACATCGGCTCGAGCCGGGTGATGATCGACCACATCCGTTCCACGTCGGGTCGGACCGCCGCCATGACGTCGAGGTCGGTGAGCTTGCGATGGAAGAAGAGCAGTCCCAGGCAGCCCCAGTAGTAGATGTTGTTGCCGCTGATCTTTACGTTCATGACCGCCGGGTTGTCCCAGAACACGTACTGGCCCTCGTACTGCGAGAGGTGGACGCGGTAGGCGTTCAGGTAGAAGTCGTTGTGCGCTTCGCCGCGCTTGACCACGTCCTCCCCGTCGAGCTCACGAGTGACGAGGTCCGTGGTGAACGTGTTGGACAAGGCGATGAAATCCGAGCCGGGCGAGTAGAAGGGGTCGAGGAACGCGCCCGCCTCGCCGACCAGGCACCAGCGGTCGCGGCCGGAGAAGGCCTGTTTGCACCCGTAGGAGAAGTCCTCCACCTTGAGGAAGTCCTCGATCTGGTCGCGCCGCTCGTCGACCGCCTCGCCGAGCTGCGGCTCGTGCTCCCGGACCCAGTCGATCGTCTTGTCCAGCGTGTCCATCTGGTCCATCGCGTGAAAGCGCGGATCGGCCACGATCCCGATCGAGATCGACCCTGAGGAGAGCGGGATCATCCACATCCAGTAGCCCTTGCCGCACAGGTGGTTGGTGCTGAACTGGCGCAGGCCGCGTTCTGACATCCGCCCGAAGAACTCCTCGTCGCCGGGGTCGGCCCAGTCCTCGATGTTGAGACCGCCGGCCAGCCTGAACCACGACGAGTTGACGACGTGACCGTTGTCCTCGAGCAGACCGAGCTTGTGCTTGAGGATCCACGAGCGACCGCTGGCGTCGATCAGCCAGCGTGCTCTAACCGTCGAGGAATCCCCGCCGGCGCGGGGAGCGATCGTCACGACGTGCGGATCTCCGACCTCGACGTCGGTCACGCGAGTGGCCCCGAACAGATCAATCCCGGCCTCGAGGACGCGGTCCCCGAGGTAGTTCTCGAATCGGCCGCGGTCGAACTGCCAGCTCGGGACGGGGGCGTGCGCCGACGGACCACGCTCGATCCGTTCGGCCAGGCTGCTGTTGTCCCCCGCGGGGAACCAGAAGCGCAAGCCGCACTTGCGGATCTGATCGTTCTCCATGTGCTCCATCAGGCCGAGCACCTCGCCGAAGTAGTTGCAGGCGATCTCCTGGGTCGACTCTCCGACCTTGAACGCGGCCTCGGGTGCCCGTCCAGGGCGTTTCTCGGCAATGAAGATGCTGGTGTTGGGACGCAGCTCTTTGAGCTGCAGCCCGAGCGTCAACCCGGCCAGCCCTCCACCGAGGATCGCTACGTCGTAGGTCTCGGCAGGATGCCTATCGTCACTCACGTTTTCTTTCTCCTGTCGCCCGTGACCGGCGGCTCACCCGGCTGCGAGCCGCTCGCTCGGGCGGATCTTATCCGCGCCGCACGGCACCAATCGAGCGGTGGTTAGGAGGAAGCCGGGGCTCCGGCGGTCGTGGGCCCGTTGCCGGCGCCCGCGCCCCTGGCCAACGCCAGCACCTCATCCACAGTCCACTGGTCGTACGCGTGCTCGCCGTACTTGCTCGCGATGACGCGGCCGTCAGAGGCGATCAGGAAGTCGGCCGGGAGGCCGAACGAGCCGTTCTTGGGGTTCATCGGCGGGAGCTTCTCCTTGCCGCCGACCGCGGCGCCGATCGTCCGGCCCAGCCCGCGGACGACCCCCGGCCACGCCCGCGGATTGAGCACGGCCCGCGGGGATTTCTCGACGCCGAACTCGGCATAGAGCTTCTTGTCCGGATCCGCGATCACCGCAACCGGCAACTCAGCCTGATACTTGCGCAGCTCCTCGTCGGTCGAATGAAACACCACCACTTCCTCGATGCCCGCCGCGGCCAGCTCGTCCTTGCGCTGCACCACCGACCGCAGATGGAGGTTGCAGATGGGACACCCGGCAAACCGGCGCAGCTCAAGATGGACCAGCTGCCCCGGGTCGGGGACGCTCACCGACTCGCCTGAGATCGCTACCAGCTGGTGCGGTGCGACGACGGCGCCGGGGTCCAGCCGCCGGGCAGAAGTTGGATCGGCCATTGAAGACCCTCCATCGATTGGGAACAGGAGTACAGGGTCGCCTAATTCGTGAGGTTTTGGACGGCGTCGCGCGAGCCCACGTCCCCAGGGATTGCGCGGGGCGATCGTATACCAGGCTGCGATATTCCCGCCCGGGTAGTCAGGCAAGTTTTCGGTCACGCCTTGTTCACAAGCATGTCCTGTGCTGTACGCTCGCGCCGACAATCGGCGCTGGCCGGGCGCCACACGCACAACACGGAGGGCAAGTTATGGGACGTGATGGCAGGCCCTGGCGGCTGCTGGGGATCGTGGCGGCCGCGGTGGCCTTGACCACTCCGGCGCTCGCGAGCGCCGCACAGAAGCCCGGCTCGGCGAAGGTCAACTACGACGCCGTGTACACGGCCACGAACAACCCGGCGGGCAACTCGTTGGTCGTGTTCACCCGGGCGGCGAACGGCACGCTCACCCAACGCAAGGTCGTGGCGACCGGCGGGAAGGGGATCGCGAGCACGCCGCCGTTTGGCTTCCCAATCGCCGACGGCTCGGGGTCAATTGACCTTACGCCCAACGGCAAGCTGCTGTTCGTGGTGAACGGCGGAGACAACAGCGTCAGCTCGTTCCAGATCACGGCGTCGGGCCCGAAGCTCGTCTCCCACGTCTCCTCGCACGGGAAGCTGCCGATCAGCGTGACCAGCAGCGGCAATCTTCTGTACGTCGTCAACGAGACGAGCGCCAATATCTACGGCTGGAAGTTCTCCTCGTCCGGCAAGCTCACGCCGATCGCGGGATCGAGCCAGAAGCTCACGGCAGTGACGCCCAAGGGCAAGAAGGACAAGGTCGGTGTCACCGCCGCGATCGGGTTCGCCGACAACGGCGCCGTGCTCGCCGTCACCCAGCGCGGGCTTCCGCGCACGTACGGCGAGATCGACACCTTCGTGGTCGGCAAGAGCGGCGTGGCCGGTCCGTCGCGCGCGTTCGCCACTCCGGGCATCGCGAACCCGTTCGGCTTCTCGCCGTCCGGCAAGCAGATCCTGGTCAGTAACGCCGGGTTTGTCGCCACGCCGTCGGGCGCGGAGCCCAACCCGGGCGACCCCACGCAGTTCCACGGCTCGGCGGCCACGTACAACCTGTCGAGTGCCGGCAAGCTCACGCTGGTCAAGAACACCTCGACGAACGGACGCGCGGCGTGCTGGCTGGTGGTGACCAAGAATGGTCGTTGGGCGTTCGTGTCGAACACGCTGTCGGACTCCGTACCGGACACGTTCTCCGGCAAGGGAAGCGTGTCGGTCATGTCCGTCGGCGCCGGCGGCAAGCTGAAGCTGACGGGCAAGGGCAGCGCGGGCGGCATGGGCTTCCCGAGCGACGAGGCCCTCTCGAGCAACGACCACTATCTGTACGTGACCGATCCGTTCATCATGGGCGGGCCGAGCCACATCGACGTGTACAAGGTGGGCTCGAACGGGAGCATCACGCACATCCAGACGACGCCTTCGACGCTGCCAAACGGCGTCTCGGGAGTCGCCGCGTTCTAACCGCAGATCGTATGACGGCGGCGGCTCGAGCAACGGGTCGCCGCCGTCACCTCCAGTCACGCGCGCGCGGAAAGGCGCGGTAGGGCTCCGCAGGATCCCTTAACAAAACCTTTCCACGCCCGCATAACCCATTCCACGCCCGCCGGACCATGCGGTACAGTCGCAGCCCCCGCGAGTCGGGGACCCACTGGTCGCGGGGCGGCGATTCATATAGAGTCGCGCGCGGGCACAAACGAGGGGAGATTTACGTGATTTCGTTGGGGCGTTTCAATCGCGGCAGCCGTTTGTCGTTGCTGGGGATGCTGACGGCGGTCGCCGTCGTCGCGTTCGCGCTGCCTGGAATGGCCAGCGCAAAGAGCCCAAGTAAGTCCAAGTCCAAGGCGGTCGGCCGGGTCTACTCGGAGACCAACAGCCCCAAGGGCAACAAGGTCCTGATATTCGACCGGTTCGCCAACGGCAAGCTCAAGTTCGTCAAGGCGGTTGCCACCGGCGGCATTGGAGGCCAGCAGTTGCAGCCCGGCTGTGCGCCCACGTGCCCGTTCCTCGACACTCAGGGCGAGGTCGCGCTGACCTCCGACGGTCGACTCCTGTTCGTCGTCAACGCTGGGAGCAACTCAATTAGCTCCTTCCGCGTGACCGCCGGCGGTCTTCACTTGGCGAGCGTCAAGGCTTCGGGCGGAAAGTTCCCCAACAGCATCACGATCCACGGCAACGTGCTCTACGTCCTTGACTCCGGGATCTTCCCGATGCCTGGGCCACCGGTGCCGGGCAACATCGCCGGCTTCCGCTTCAACACCGCCGGCCACCTGACGCCGATCAAGGGCTCGATTTGGCCTCTGACCGCTACCGTTCCGGGCCTCGCCCGCCAGGTTGGCTTCAACAACAACGGCAGGACCCTGGTGGTATCCCTCCTGGGCAATCCGAACGCTGCGCCGCCCACGGGCGCTGACTCGATCGACACGTTCCACGTCAACGCCAGCGGCGTCGCCGGTGCGGCCACCGCCTACAACGCGACCACGCCGTTCCCGTTCGGGTTCGCTTTCTCTCCCAGCGGCAAGCTGATCATGTCCCAGGTGACGAGCCTGTCGGTACCGGGCGCCGGGGACACGGCCAGCTACACGGTGTCGGGCTCGGGAGCGCTAACCCCAATCGCGACCGCTGCCACCAAGGGCACGGCTCCGTGCTGGGTGACCATCACCCCCAACGGGAAGTTCGCCTACGTCGTCAACACCGGCGGCGGCGCCCCGACGGGTGGATTCACCTCCGAGTTCAAGCTGTCGCCCGGCGGCGGCCTGACACTGCTCGGCAACACCGCCGTGCGCCCGAACGAGTTCGCGCTCACCGACGAGACGCTCTCGAGCGATAGCCGCTACCTGTACGTGCTCTCAACCGGGGCGAATCCGGCGACGCATCACATCGACGAGTACAGAGTCGGCGGGAACGGCATCCTGACGTTCATCGGCCAGACGCCCGCGCTGCCCGTGCCAGGCGCCAGCGGGTTGGCCGGGACCTAGTCCGGAACCGCGGGGGCATAGGGAATTGGGATCGGGAGACCGCAGGAGATGCACCGAGTAGAGGGCATCCCAGCGGTCTCCCGCAATCCCTCGTGAGGCTCGTGTCGATGCCGACCGCGCCATCGAGGCAGCCGAGCGTGACCGACGACCCCCTGAGCGACAGCCGCCTCGGCACCCGCGTCAAGGTCTGCGGGATCGTCGAACGGGCGGAGATCGACCTGCTCGCGGCGCGGGAGGTCGACTTCGTCGGGCTGTGGTGGGGAGTGCCGGGCGGGCCCCACGACCTCGACCGCGACCGTTGGCGCGAGCTAGCCGGTGCGGCGGGCGCCGCTCAAGGCCTGACGCCGGTGCTTGTGACTTTCTCCAAGGACCCCGAAGAGCTGCGCGCCACGCTCGAAGGCTCCGGCGTGCAATGGATCCAGCTGCACGGCTACCCCACCCCAGGCACGATCCGCAAGGTCAAGGCGATCTCTCCTGACATTCGCGTTCTGAAGGTTCTCCACGTCCGTGGCGGCGAGTGCGTCGAGGAATCGCTGCTCGCCTCCTACGAGAAGGCCGGCGTCGACGTATTCCTGTTCGACGTGGTCACCGAGGACGGCCGCGTCGGGAGCACCGGACAGGCGATAGACCCGGCCGTGGTGGCTCCACTCGCCGACAAGCTGAACCGGCCGTTCCTGCTCGCCGGCGGAATCTCGGCCGGCAATCGCGGGGAGTACGAGGCGCTCGCCTCCCACCCACGGTTCCTCGGGATCGATGTAGATACCAACGCACGCACCTCAGATGGGAAGATCTCCTCTGACAACGTCGAGGCGATCACGAAGGTGTGGAAGGACCGGCCGCAAGGAGTGATTGACGAGGATGGCTAGCGCGTTCGCAAACGCCCTGCTCGCGGGCCGGGTTCCGATCATCATGGAGGTCAAGCGCTCCGACGGTGAGGGGGCCGAGCTGATCGGTGAGCGCACGATCGCCGGGATCGTCGATCAGTACGTCGCCGCCGGCGCGCCGTGCATCTCGGTCGTGACCGGTCGCTGGTTCGGGGGCACCGACGCGATGCTCGAAGAGGTGGCGGGACTGACCGACCTCCCCCTGCTCAAGAAGGACTTCATCACGCGCGAGAAACAGATCGTCGCGGCGAAGGAGATGGGCGCCTCGGCCGTCCTGCTCACGGCCAAGATCCTGCCCGCCAAGACTTTTCAGCACCTGATCGAGCTGACGCTCGAGCATGGACTTACGCCGTTCGTCGAGGTCGTCGACCAGGGCGAGCTCGAAAGCGTGATCCACCCGGCGGACTGCATCATCGCGGTCAACAACAAGGACATCAATACGCGTGAGCGCGAGCCGGGCGACATCGACACGAGTCGCGCACTGCTCGACGCAACGATCGAGGCCGGCACGCCCTGCCCGGTCAGCGCCAGCGCGATCGTCGACCCGCTGATCGCCGCGGAGCTCGTCGATGCCGGCTTCAAGGGTCTGTTGATCGGGACCGGGCTCCTTCGCGCCGACAGCATCCAGGGCTGGGTCGACGAGTTCGAGCGCCATCGCGCCGAGCTGACCGCTCCGACTACCCAGAGGTCCCTATGAGCCAGACAGCGGTGAGATCGATTGCGGACCACTTCGCCGACCAGGTCGAGCGCCAACCGGACGCGCCGGCGCTGATCTGGGAGGGCGAGCCGATCTCCTACGCCGAGCTGCAGCGCCTCGCCGACAACGCCTACGCCGAGATCGAGGGCGCGCGCCTCCCTGCCGACCGCCCGGTCGGCATCCGGGCCAAGAAGTCGCCCGAGGCGATCGCACTGATCCTCGGCTGCCTGCGCGCCGGCAAGTCGTTCCTGCTCCCCTCGATCGAGCTCGCGCCCGAAACGCTGGCCCAGCTGTTCGCTCAAGCAGGGACGAGCCAGGTCCTCTCCCCGCATGGACCGCGCAGCGAGAGCGCGGCCAGCCTCCGGGCGCTGGTGGACGACGTGCGCGACCAGCCGGAGGCGGCAGACTCCGAATGGCCCCCGGTCGGCGGTGGCGAGGGCGTCACGTTCATGCTGACAACGTCGGGCTCGACCGGCCTGCCCAAGATCGTCCCGCTTCAGGCGGCTGGCGTCGACGCGTTCACCGACTGGGCGGCCGAGCAGTTCGACATCCGCCCTGGCACCGTCGTCGCCAACTACGCGCCGCTCAACTTCGACCTGTGCCTGCTCGACATCTGGACCACGCTCAAGCACGGTGGCTGTGTCGCGATGGTCGACCAGGACCGCGCCACGCAGGGCGAGTACCTGGCCGATCTCGTGAACCTCCAGCAAGTGAACGTGCTCCAGGCGGTGCCGATGCTCTATCGCCTGCTGATCGACGTCAACCGGGAGGACGGGCGCACGTTCCCGAGCGTCCGCCACGTGATCACCACGGGCGACAAGATCCCGGCCACTTCGCTGGCCGAGCTACCCACGCTGTTTCCGAACGCGCGCTTCTACAACATTTACGGCTGCACCGAGACTAACGACAGCCTGATTCATGAGTTCCTCGGGTTGGCCGAAGGCAACGTTCCGTCGAACGTCCCGGTCGGCCAGCCGATCCCGGGCGTCATCGCCCGCGTTCAGAGCGAGGATGGGACCGCGCTCGAAGGCCCCGGCACCGGTGAGTTCATGGTGTGGACGCCGTTCCAGACGCGCGGCTACCTGAAGTCGTCCTTGAACGAGGCGAAGTTCGTCGCCCTCGAAGACGACAACGGCCGCACCTACTACAAGTCTGGCGACATCGTCCGGCGACACGAGGACGGCACCCTCACCCTCGAGGGCCGCGCCGATTTCTACGTCAAGGTACGCGGCGTGCGCGTCTCGACCCAGGTTGTCGAGCAGGCGATCCAGGAGCACCCGGCGGTGATCGAGGTCGCCGTCATCGCGGTGCCCGACGACCTCGCCGGCGCGAGGCTGCACGCGACGGTCCGCCGCGAAGCCGACGTCAAGCTCAACAGCCTGATGCTCCGCCAGCACTGCGCGACGCGGCTGGCCCGCACCGAAATGCCTTCGACGATCGAGATCGTCACCGAGCCGTTGCCCAAAACATCAACCGGAAAGGTCGACCGCAAGGCGATCGCGGCCGAACTAGAGAGGAGTCGTGCCAATGGATGAGACCACCGTGAAGATCAAGGCGTTCATCGTCGAGGAGTTCATGCCCGACGTTTCGCCTGACGAGCTCGAGGACGATTTCGACCTGCTCACGGGCGGGGTCGTAGACAGCCTGGGCTTGCTCAAGGTGGTGGCCTGGCTGGAGGACGAGTTCGACATCGGCGTCGACGACTCCGAGCTAGGACCCGACAGCTTCCGCACCGTTGCAGCGATCAAGGAGTACGTCGACCAGGCGCGTCCGACCGCGAATGCCGAGTAAGCCTCCTCCATCGGAGGCCTTGGCCGCGCTGGTCACCCAGCGCTATCCCATCCCGGCCGAGGTGTGGGGGGACTTCTGGGATCGCCTCGCGGCCAAGGAGCTCCACGCGGGCGAGGCGCTCGCCGTGCTGTCCTCGCTCACGACGCGAATGCCCGACGGCGCCTCGGTCAGCACCCTGCTGTCCTCGCTCCGGGAGCGCAATCCGCGACCGGCGCCGCCACCGCGCACCACGGTGAACATTGTGGGGACCGGTGGAGGCCCGAGCACGTTCAACCTGTCGACAGCGTCCGCGTTCGTGGCCGCGGCGATGGGCGCTCGGGTGATCAAGACCGGCTCGCGGGCCTACGCCAGCCGCACCGGGTCGGTCGACCTGCTCGATCGACTGGGCATCCGGCAGACGAGTTCCTACGAGCAAACCGAGGAGATGCTGGACGAGTTCGGGATGGCCTGCGCCGGCCCGTTCGTGTATCCGAAAGAGCTTCGCATGCTGGCGCGCCAGATTCTGCCCTTCGACATGAAGACGGTGGGACGCTTCTTCAACCTGATCGGACCGTTCCTGGCCTCGGTGCCCGTGTCGCTGCAGATCACCGGGGTCTCGGATCACAGCGTGCTCCCAACCTTCCGCGGACTCGTCGACGAGGACGAGAGCAAGGACTACTGGGTGGTGTGGAACGACGTGGGTGTCGATGAGCTCATGAGCGTCGTCGACTGCCACGTCTACGACAGCCGTGCGGGGGAAGAGACCATCCTCCGCCCCACGGAGCTCGGCCTGAGCGACCGGCCGTTCGACGATCTCCTGCCCGTGTCCGACCTCGATCAGACCGTCGATCACTTCCTGGCTCTGATCGGAGGCGACGGTCCACCGGGCGCGATCGAGAGCATCAAGCTGAACGCGGCCGCGCTCGCGATGAACTGCGGCGTCGCGCCGGATTGGCCGACCGCCCTCGACCTCGCCGGTGAAGCGATGAGTGCCGGCGTGCCGGGCCGGCTGATCGAGCGGATGCGCCAGCACGGCCAGGTTGCGGCCAAGGCATGAGCTTCTTCGCCGAGCGCAAACCGGGACGGCCGGGCCTGGCGCTGTTCCTGAACGCCGGCGACCCGCCGCTTGACGTGTTCGAGGACCTCGTGCTAATGCTCGACGAGCACCGTGTCGACTGCCTCGAGCTGGCGATCCCGTTCCCGAACTCGGCCAGCGATGGCCCCGTCATCCGAGCCTCGGCCAGCCGGGCGCTCGAGGACGGCGTCGACCGTGAGACGGTCCTCGAGTTCGTACGCGGGATCCGTCCTCGCCTCTCGCACCTGAAGATCGCCCTCCTGGCCGACTGGAGCTACTCGATCAAGCGCACTCCGATACGCGAGTTCCTCGAGCGGGTCAAGGACGCGGGCGCCGACGGCCTGCTCGTCCACGCGCTGCCGCCACGGCTCCGCGCCGAGTACTACGAGGCGGCCGTCACGGTGGGTCAGCCGATTGTCACCACCTGCTACGCCACGTCGGAAGAGCCGGTGCTGAACGAGGCCGCCGATCACGGGTCGGCCTACATCTACCTCGTTGCCGCCTATGGGCGCAGCGGCACGGTCGGGCCGCCTGACCACAGCACGCTGATCCCGGTCATGCAGACGTTACGCGCACGGACAAACGTCCCGATCGCCGTCGGGTTCGGAGTCAAGGACAAGAGCCACATCGACGGGCTCGGCGAGGTGGGCGCCGACGCGGCGATCGTCGGCAGCACTTGCGTGGCGCGGGTGACGGCGGCCCGCGACGCCGGGCGCGACGTAGTCGAAGACTTCGAGGGCTTACTCCTCGAGTTGGGACAGGACCAAGGCGCCGCCGAAGGCGCCGCCGACAGCATCTAAATCAACCACAAGGGGCCATACATGATCATTCGCGATCTAGAAGACGTCAAAACGGTTGAGTGGGGCAACGGCCTCAGCCGCCGCTTCCTACTCGAAGCCGACGGCATGGGCTACACGGTGACCGACACGATCGTGAACAAGGGCACCAAGACGCTGATCGAGTACGCAAATCACCTCGAGGCGTGCTATTGCATCGAGGGACGCGGCAAGGTGATCGAGATGGACGGGACCGAGCACGACATCTTCCCCGGACGGATCTACGCGCTCGACAAGCACGACACCCACTGGCTGCTCGGCGGCGAGGACGAGGACCTGCGGCTCGTGTGCATGTTCACACCGGCGCTTACCGGTGACGAGGCTCATCGCATCAGCGAGTCCGGCATCCACCCGTCCGTGTACGGGGAAGTCGTAACCGGGAGCTAGACGATGGCACTGACCGCCCCAACCGGTGAATGGACCGACGAGCAGAAGACGCTCAGGAAATCCCTGAACGAGTACTTCCCCGCGCTGAACGAGGGTCACCTCGAGGATGACGCGGCGAATCGGTTCAACCGCGACAAGTGGGACCTGATCCGAGAGTCCGGCGTGTTGCGGATCCCGTTCGACACCGAATGGGGCGGTCTCGGCCACGACGTGCTCACGCTCGTATATGTGCTCGAGAACCTCGGGTACGGCTGCCGTGACACTGGGTTGTTGTTCGGCGCAGCGACACAGATCGTGAGCGCGGCGATCCCGCTCCAGAAGTTTGGGTCGGCTGAGCTCAAGGAGCGCTACCTGGCCCGGCTCGTCGACGGCGAGATCCTGAGCGCGCACGCGATCTCCGAGCCCTCGGCCGGATCCGACGCGACGGCCATGAGCACGACCGCCACCGAGGATGGCGATGCCTACGTGCTCGAGGGGCAGAAGATCTGGATCACGAGCGGGCCGCTCGCCGACATCATCACCGTGTACGCGAAGACCGGCGCCGAGGGCGGCGCCGCCGGCATCACGGCATTCATGGTGCCGACCGATACGCCCGGCTTCCGCGTGGGTGAGCCGATCGAGAAGCTGGGACTGAACACCTGCCCGTTCTGCGAGCTCGAGTTCACGGGCGTCCGCGTCCCCAAGGAGAACATCCTCGGCAAGCCGGGCGCCGGCTTCTTCATCCTCGAACACGTCATGAATTACGAGATCTTGTGCATTTTCATCATGATGGCGGGCGAGATGCAGGAGCGAATGGACCGGTGCATCAAGTACGCCAAGGAACGACAGGCGTTCGGACGGCCGATCGGGTCAAACCAGTACATCGCCGGCAAGATCGTCGACATGAAGATCGGGCTCGAGAACTCTCGCAAACACCTCTATGACACCGCCCGCCGATTCAACCGAGGCCGCAGTGTGACCACCGAGATCTCGATGGCCAAGTTGATCACCAGCGAGGCCAATGTCGCCTCCGCGCTGTCCGCGATCCAGATCTTCGGCGCGCGCGGCTACACCCGCGAGTACGGACTCGAGAAGGGGCTGCGCGACGCGATCGGCGCCCCCATCTATTCGGGTACGAACGAGACGCAGCGGGTCCGGATCGCGTCGATGCTCGGCCTGTAACGGGCCGAACCCGTCCCGGGCACCAGACTCACCCGGGCACCAGACTCACGCTGCTGCGGCGCTTGCCGCGTTGTCCGGAACAACATTGCGGCACTTTACGGATGTAGTTCGATGGCACGTGCCGGATGTCGCAAGCTCGGCCATCGGCTACTTTTTCGCGCGACCGGGCACAGGCGGGGCTGCGCCGGCCGGGTTGAAAAGTTCAGAACACCGAGCTAAGGGGGCTTAGATGCCGGTAGTGCAGGCCATGTCGGGCCGTCGTCTGTGGCGACGCTTGATCACGTTCTACGGGATCATGGCCGTGATCGGGGTCGCCGTCGTGATCTTTGTGATCGACAAGGGGGGCTCGGAGAAGGCCCAGCCGGCGATCGCCGGGGGGTATGTCGCGAGCTCGGCGGCCCCGTGTCTGGGGCCGGTGCCGAAGCCGGCCGGTGGCGTTCCCCTCCCGGCGACTGCACCGGGACAGGCCGCGGCGACGGGGCCGTCGTTCAACGTGCTTCAGTCGGGCCAGTTCGTCAATCTGACCAATAACCAGGGCACGCTCGGCGGAAAGCTGCGTCTGAGCAGCGAGAAGCTTCCCGGAAACGCCCACCACCTGACCGGAAACGTCGAGTGCGTCAAGGGCAAGTCGCTGAGCCTGAATGCGATCGCCGTCCCGGGAGCCAAGGGAGCGATCACCGGCACGCTCGGCGGACTCCCGTTCGCGGCGGCGCTGAAGACCGCGCCGCCCGCGCCGGGCGCGGCCGCGCCGCGGACCCCAAGCAACGTTCAGGGCACGTTCGCGCTGTCCCCGTCCTCGACGTGCTTCGGGAGCTCGTTCTCGATTCACGGCACCGGAGCGAGCGCCACGCTCTACTCCTCCACCGGCAAGAATCTCGGCCCGCTCACCTACTCGACCAAGACCGGCGGAGTGTTCGGGGATGTCAAGTGCGTCAGGGGCGGGACGGCGCGTATGACCGCGACCGCCAACGACATCCTGCTGCAGAACGTCACCGTAATTCCGCTCCAGGTGGCCACCCCGGTCCCGTCGAAGGTGCCGACGGCCAAGCCGGTTCTGACCACTCCTTCGGGTCTCGGCCCGGCGGGTGAGAAGTTCACCGCCACCAAGCAGCGCAGTGACTTCAACCACCTGGTCGCCGCCGTCTTCCTCGCGCTCGCGATCGTGCTGATCGTCTGCCGGATCTTCGGCTACATCGCCACGAAGGTCGGTCAGCCGCGCGTGATGGGCGAGGTGATCGCGGGACTGGTGCTCGGCCCGTCGCTCCTGGGCGCAATCTCGGCCAACCTGCAGGCGACGTTCTTCCCAACCGACACGCTAGCCGCGATCGGCACGATCGCGAACCTCGGCTTGATCTTCTTCATGTTCCTGGTGGGACTGGAGATTGATCGCGGCCAGCTCAAGGGCAAGGTGGCCGCCGCGACGGCGATCTCGAACGCGAGCGTCGCGGTCCCGATGCTGCTCGGCATCGCGATCGCGCTGCCGCTGTACAAGCTCGTCGGCCCGAATAAGAAGTTCGTGGCCTTCGCGCTGTTCATGGGCGTCTCGATGTCGATCACCGCGTTCCCGGTGCTGGCTCGGATCCTGGCCGAGCGGCGCATGATCAAGCGTCCCGTCGGGGCGCTGACGATCGCCTGTGCCGCGATCGACGACGTCACGGCCTGGTTCCTGATCGCGCTCGCGACCGCGGTCGCGGCGTCGGGCACGTTCGGGGACGTGGTCAAGACAATCGCCGAGGCGGTCGCATTCACCCTGTTCATGGTGTTTGTCGTGCGCCGCGTCCTGGCCCGCATGGCCACCGCCTTCGACGAGGTCGGACGGATCCCCACCGGGTGGTTCGCCGCGATCATCATCGGCGTGCTCTTGTCGGCGTACATCACGCAGGAGATCAACATCGCGTTCATCTTCGGCGGCTTCATCATGGGCATCATCATGCCGCGGCACGCGCGGCTGAGCGAGGAGATCACCCGCCGCATCGACGACTTCGTCGTCACTCTGCTGCTGCCGATCTTCTTCGTCTACACGGGCCTGCGGACCAACGTCGGCCTGCTCGACCGGCCCGAGCTCTGGCTGATCACGCTGGCCCTGATCGCGGTCGCGATCCTCGGCAAGCTCGCCGGCGCCTCCATCGCGGCCCGGGTCGCTGGTTACGACTGGAAGGCCTCGGCCGTCATCGGGACGCTGATGAACACCCGCGGGCTGACCGAGCTGATCGTGCTCAACCTGGCTCTGGACGCCGGTGCGATCTCCAACACGCTGTTCGCGATGCTGGTGATCATGGCCGTCGTCACCACTCTGATGGCCGGTCCGCTGCTGAAGCTGATCGACCCCAAGAACGAGTACGGCCGCGGAGTCGAGGAGGAGTTCGCCGACGCGGCGCTCGCCGCCGTCCAGGCGCATCCCGAGCTGCCGGTGCCAGATCGATCGATTCTGGTCGCTCCGCAGACCGACGCTGCGATTCCCCAGCTCGTCGCGTTGGCGGAGCCTCTGGCTCGGTCCACACCCCCGCGTGAGCTGATCATCGCTCGGCTGGTCCGGCCGCCACGGGGCGCCGGAGCGGGCGTACGGGGTGGCTTGCAGTCCGAGAACCTGGCGCTCGAACGCGCCTCGCGGGCGATCAACGAGACGCGCGAGCGGCTCGCCATCGATGGCGTCGTCGCTCGCGGGGTGGCGCTGACCTCGGTCAATCCCGGTTCGGACCTCGCGCACATCGTCGAGCACGAACCGATCGACCTGGTGCTCACCGAGGGACGCCGACGGATCATCGGCGACGGCGTTCCCCTCGGCGACGTCGGGGAGCTGATGGAGCACTCCGCCTCGGACGTGGCGGTACTGGTCGCCAAGGAGGGTGACCCCATCGAGCTCGGTCCGAACCTGCCCGTCGTCGTGCCATTCGGCGGAGCCGAGCACGATTGGGCCGCGCTCGAGCTCGGGTCGTGGCTGGCCGCCGCCTCCGGGGCGCCGCTGAAGCTCCTCGGGGCGGCCGGGCAGACCGACGAGGGCAAGTCGGTCACGCGCATGCTCGCCGACGCCGGACTGCTCGTCCAGCAGGCCACGGGGATCGCCACCGAGCCGCTGGTCGTCGCCGGAGGACGCGACGGCATCGTCGAGGCCGCCACCGGCGCCGGGCTTCTGGTGATCGGCCTGTCGGATCGGTGGCGGCACGAGGGTCTCGGGACGACGAGGTCGGCGATCGCCAACGCGGCGCCGGCGCCGGTCCTCTTCGTCAAGCGCGGCACCCGACCGGGGCTGTTCGCGCCCAAGGAGAACGTCACCCAGTTCCGCTGGTCGATGGCCGGCGGGACGTCCGGGCTGCTCGGCGGGTCGCGCACGCCCTCGGCGGCATCGGTGGCACCGGTGGCACCCACGGCCGATCCGACCGGCGGGGAGGGATCCTCGCCCGAGGAGTCGTAGAACCGCGTCTCCTTGACCGACACGTAGGGGGCTGATTGCGTCACCGGCCCGGGGGTCCGCCTCCGGGCCGGTGGCGTTCCGGTCACAGTTTCCGGACAGGCCCGGCGGGCGGGGCGTGGCGGGGCGTGGCGAGGCGAGGCGAGGCGGGGCGTGGCGTGGCGTGGCGGGGCGTGGCGGGGCGTGGCTGGGCGTGGCTGGGCGGCCGGAGCGGCCGGGGCGGCCGGGGCGGGCGGGGCGAGCGAGGCGGGCGCGGCTGCGGGCGCGGCTGTGGGCGCGGACGTCGCCGGCGGGGGGCGCGGACGACGCCGCCGGGGCAATTTCCGCCATTGGGGCGCGCGATCCCTCGCTGCCTCCAGATAGCGCCCCGTAGAGAGGCGAAATCCTGAACTAAGCGCGATCGCCCGCAGGTAATACTGGAAATTGCCCCGAGGCGGACGGGCCGACTATCCGCGCCGCCATACCGGCGAGTCGCGACCTTCCGTGTGGACCACACGCCACGCCCCCCCGCCACCGACAGGGCAGTGGCCGATCATCCACTTCTACTGTGGACCACACGCCACACCCCCGCCACCGGCAGGGCGGTGGCGCGTCATCCCCACCGGTCAGCGATCAGCGGTCAGGGAGCGGCAGGACCGCGGCGACGCGGGTCGGACCGCCGTCGGCTGAGGTCACCCACAGATGGCCGCCGGCGAGCAGGGCCCGCTCGCGCATCCCGGTCAGGCCGAACCCGGCGCGGACGGCCTCGGGCTCGAACCCGCCACCGTCGTCCTCCACCGCAACCTGGACGCGATCGGGCAGCTGCGTCACGCGCAGGCACACCGCCTCGGCGCCGGCGTGCTTGACCGCGTTGCTCAGCGCCTCCTGGACGATCCGGTAGATCGCGGTCTCGGTGTCGCGGTCGAGCCGTCGCTCGGACTCGAGTTCGATCTCGAGCTCGACCGCAAACCCGGCCACCGCCGCCTGGCGCTTGGCCAGGGACTCGATCGCCGGACCGAGCCCGAGGTCGTCGAGCGCGGCGGGACGGAGCTCGGCGATCAGGTCCCGCAGCTTGCGCATCTCCTCTCCCAGGTGCGCATCGGCGGTATCGGCCGCGCGGCGCAGCGCGTCATCGCCATCACGCGCGAGGCCGGCCGACAGGACCATCCGCACGCCGATCAGGCCCTGGAGCGTCTCGTCGTGCAGCTCGCGCGCCCAGCGCGCCCGAGCCTGGTCGGCCGCCTCCACACTGAAGCGCAGGCGCGCCGCGGCGACCGACCGCGCGGTGGCGACCGCGGTGGCGGCGCTCGCCGCCACCGACATCAGCAGCTGCTCGTCCTCCTCCACGAACGCGCGCTCGCCGGCGCCGTTGATCGCGGCCAGCACCCCGAGCGGCTCGCCGCGGAACACGAGCGGCACGAGGATCGCCTCTCTCGCGTCGGGCGCCAGCTGCTCGAGCTGGGACGGGTGCACGTCGGCGCCGACGCGTCGGGGCCGCCCGGTCAGCAGCACCTGGCCGGCCAGCGAGCCGTTGAGCGGGATCCTCGGCTCGGACTCCGAGCGCCGTGCGGTTCCGCGCACGGCCGCGAGCTCGCTGCCGTCGGGTAGGTAGATAACCAGGGTGCGGGCCGCCACGATCTCCCGGCCGTGGGCGATGATCAGCGACAGGATCCGCTCGAGGTCGGTTTCGCCTCCGACCGCCCGCGCGATCTCGGCGAAGGCTTCGAGTCGTCCGACGCTCCGCGCCAGATCCTGGTTGGAGTCCTCGAGCTGGTCGGCGTAGAGCGCGAGATCGCGCTGGGCGTCCTGACGTTCGGCGATGTCCTTTCGGAGGCGATCGGAGAAGCCTCCGACGACGACACCGGTGACCAGAAACGCCGCCCCCCGGGAGACATAGCCGAGCGCGTCGACGTGCACCGAGTTGATCACGCTCCACGCCGGTACCAGGGCAAACGCGAGCGCTGCGGCAAACAGGCCGGCGCGGGTTCCGAACTCGATCGCCAGCACCGCAATCGGCACGATGTAGAAGTTCGCGAGGAGCGCGTTCGGGTCGTTGACCGCGAGCCGGGCGGTGAACGCGATCACGAACAGCAGTGCCGCGAGCGCGACGATCGCCGCCTGGCGCCCCGGCGAGCGCGTGGTCTGCGAGGGCGAGCGCAGCCGCTCGACGACCCGCCGCTGCGCGGCCTCGAGCTGGATCTGCTTGGCGCGCGTCGCGCCGGTGCTCATCGGTGGATGACTCCGTGCTCGAGGGCGTAGCGGACGAGCCCGGGCCGGCCGTTGATTCCCAGCTTGGCCTGGAGATTGGCTCGATGCGTCTCGACCGTGCGGGGGCTGATGTACATCCGCGTGGCGATCTCACTGTTGGTATGCCCGAGCGCGACCAGGCGCAACACCTCGAGCTCGCGGTCGGTCAGCGCCGGCTCGTCGGCACTGGTCAGCGCCCAGCCGCCGATCGCCGGATCGAGGTAGCGGCCGCCCTTGGCGACCGTCCGGATCGCGCGTACGAGGTCGACCCGTGAGGCCTCCTTGAGCACGTATCCCGCGGCGCCGGCATTCCAGGCCGGCGCCACGAACGCCGGGTCGTCGTCCATCGTGAGGATCACGACCGCCGTGCCCGGCGAGGCCGAACGCAGCTCGAACAGCGCGCTCAGGCTCAATTCGGGCCCCATGTGCAGGTCGAGCAGCACGACGGCCGGCGCGCACTCGCGCAGCACGGTGCTCGTCTGTGCGATGTCGCTCGTCTCGCCGACGACGGCCAGATCATCCTCGGCCTCGAGCAGCAATCGCAATCCCTGCCGAACGACGGCGTGATCGTCAGCGATAACGATCGTGATTGGCTCGGCTGCGGACACGATCGCGCCTATTCCGGGCCTGCCAAGCAGCCAGCGCCCACTGCCCAGATGATCGCTCGTCGTCCCTGTCCCAAGTTCGGTCCCTTGGGGACGGTAGAGCGCGCGTCATGGCTGCGTCAACCCTGGCCGGAAGCAGGCTTGCCCACAGGGGGGCGAGCCCGTAGACTGGCCGGGGCGATTTTGCGCTGCCGGGGAGCGGCGCCGGCAGGGCCAACGGGGCCAATCCGCGAGGGTGATGTGGAAATGAAAGGGACGCGGCTACTGCGGAGCAACCGGAACCTCAAGGTGCTTCTGCTGGCGCTGGTCGCGTTCGCAGCGACCGCGATCGGGATCGTCCTCTACTCCACCGACGTGCTCAAGTCGCTCGAAGGCGACACCGTCGACACTCGCTTCTCGATCCGGGGCACTCAGACTCCGCCCAAGAACTTCGTGATCGTGGCGGTCGACAACAAGACCCTTCAGGATCTCAACTCGTTTCCCTTCCCTCGCGCCGACTACGCCCAGCTGATCAACAACATCGCGGCCGAGCACCCCAAGGCGATCGTCTTCGACATCGAACTCGCGGACAAGACGACGATCGGAGGGACGTGCAAGATCCAAGGCACCTCCTACCCCTGCGATGACCTCAAGCTGCTGCTGGCCATCTCGAACCACCCGGGCATCACCGTGTTCGACACCACAGCTCCCGCGCAGGATGGCAGCGGCCAGATCCGCTTCCTCGGCTCCGGGCAAGGGACGACGCTGCTCGAGCAGCTCGGGTCACGGCCGGGTGCCGCTCTGTTCCCAACCAATCAGCCCGGCGGCGTGTACCGGCAGATGGTCTACTCGGTGCAGAACGTGCCGACGCTGTACGTCGTCGCGGCCGAGCTCGCCACCCATAAGAAGATCACCAAGAAGCAGTTCGGCGGTACCCGCTGGATCAACTTCCCGGGCGCTCAGCACACGATCCCGTGGGTCTCGTTCTCGAGCGTCCTGAATCCCACGAAGTACGGGGCACCGACCGGCTGGAAGCAGCCCGTTCCATCGAACTACTTCCGCGGCAAGGTCGTCTTCGTCGGCGCGACACAGCTCTCCCTCGAGGACTATCACGCCACCTCGACCGATGCCCAGATGGCCGGCGCGGAGATCGAGGCCGACGCGGCGGCCACGATCGTCAGCGGGTTCCCGCTGAACTCCGCGGCCGGCTGGATCAACGTCGTGTTGATCGTGCTGTTCGGCCTGGGGATCCCGCTCATCGCTCTGCGAGTCCGCCCGCTCATCTCGTTCGCGATCGCGATCGCCATCGGCGTGGTGTTCGCGATCGTCTCCCAGCTCGTGTTCAACGCCGGCGCGATCGTCTCGGTGGTGTATCCGCTGGCGGCGCTCGCCCTGAGCGCTATCGGCTCGCTCGCCGTGGGCATGGTCACCGAGGCGTTCGAGCGCATCCGCGCCGTCGACCTGTTCGCTCGGTTCGTCCCCGAGAACGTCGTCGACCAGGTGCTCGCCAACGCCGACGGTCTGCGTCTCGGCGGCGTCCAGCGCGAGGGAACGGTCATGTTCACCGACCTGCGCGGCTTTACCTCGTTCTCAGAGAAGCTGACCCCGTCCCAGGTGATTGACGTGCTCAATCACTACCTGAGCGAGATGTCCGACGCAATCCTCGATAACGGCGGCACGCTCGTCGCCTACATGGGCGACGGCATCTTCGCCGTATTCGGCGCGCCGCTCGAGCAGCCCGACCACGCCGACCGGGCGCTGAGAACGGCGCGCGAGATGCTCGAGGTTCGTTTGCCCCGCTTCAACGAGTGGATTCACTCGCAGGGCCTCGGCGACGGCTTCCGGATGGGCATCGGGCTCAACAGCGGGTTCGTGATGTCGGGCCACGTCGGCTCGGAGCGGCGGGTCGAGTACGCCGCCGTAGGCGATACGACCAACACGGCCTCGCGGATCGAGTCGCTCACCAAGGGCACACCGCATCAGCTCCTGCTGTCGGACTCGACCCGGGAGGCGCTCATCCAGCCGGCCGACGATCTCGTGTACGTCGACGAGGTCGAGATCCGAGGGCGTGTCGCGCGTATGAAGCTGTGGGGTTTGAACGAGAACCCACCCGCACAGCCGGCGGCGCCGGCGGATCCGGCCGAGGCCCCGGCCGAAACGCCCGCCTAGCCGTCGTTCGCAATACGTACGTTTGTCGAGCCTGGACACGTGGGCGCGACCTACGGGCGCGTCCATCCGAATCAGGATGCAATGACAAACACGTTCGCGATCAGCCAACGGGACGTCGACGAGCGCACCTGCCTCGTCGCCGTCGAAGGAGACCTCGATCTGGCCACCGCACCCCAGCTCAAGTGGACGCTGGTCGAGCTGCTGGAAAAGGGCTACGACCGCTACGTGATCGACCTCTCGCGACTGACTTACATGGATTCGATGGGGCTGGGCGTGCTCGTGGGATTCGGCCGGCGGCTCGAGGGACGCGCCCACATGGCGCTCGCGGGCCTGCCGGCCACCCAGCGCAACCTGCTCGAGCTGACCGGCCTCGACGCCGCCTTCGATAGCTTCGGCTCGGTGGACGACGCCCTCGGCGTTCCGATCGCCGCCCTGCCCCTGTGCACCGACGCGGCGATGGCGCTCGGGCTCGCGTCGACCGCGATGCCGTTCGCGGCCTCCCGGCGCGCCGAGGCGCTGCGCTGGGTGCGGATCCTTCGCCTCCAGGGCGAGGCGGCCCGCGTGCTGTGCGCGCTGGGCGTAGGCGAGGCACCGCTCCCCGACTCGGGCGCTCCCGACGCCTCTGACCCCGCCCCGCAGGAAGACCGCGACAACCGCGATTCGATCGCGGCCGTCAGCGAGCTCGCCGTCCGTCTGGCCCGCTCCCGCGGTGCCAGCATGATCGGTACGGGCGACCTCCTGCTCGCCGTGATGCGCTTCTACGGCCCGGACTTCGACGCGGTCCTCGCCGCGCACGGCACGGACCGCGACGAAGTCACCGCCCGCCTCGCGGCCTGACTCGACAGCGGCCTGACCCGACGCCCACCCCGGCGCCGCACCGGTACGTCAGGCGGGCGGCGGCCCCGTCGGAATCTGGAACACGCCCGACGGACTAGGCGCCCGGCGGAGCTCCTCGGGGATCTCGATGACCGCCGCCGAGAACTTGCGCGCCAGCGGCGGCGGGCCGCCCTCGGCCAGCTCCGGAGTGAACGCGGTCAGCGCTAGTGGCACGTACTCGGGCGCCACCGACCAGCTCGTCGAACGGAACTCGCCGGCGTCCTCGATCCAGCTGAGCGAGATCAGCGGCAGGATCACGACCTTCGTCCAAATCGCGATGACCCAGGTGATCCAGTACTCAGCGATCGGCTCCCAGTCCGACGCGAAATGAATCCCCTTGAGACTCTTGGCCGCCAGATACACGAGGATGAACTCACCCACCGCGAGCACGAACGTGAGCCACGGCGGCTGCCAGCGGATGACGAACGGGTAGAACGCGGTGTCGAGCGCGACACCGATCACGAAGTACAGGCCGATAAGGATGATCCAGCTCGGGTTACCGGTGATCAGCGAGACGATCGTCCAGATGATCGCGGGGATGATCAGGATCGCCCACCGAGTCTGGACACGGCCTAGCACGGTCGGACACATGGCGAGCGCCCTCCTACGCGAGCTGTTGGGTCGGGGACACGGTGCGAAGCGCCTGAGCCACGTCGCGACCCATCGAGTACTGAAGCGACAAGCGCGACGGGAACGACCGCCTCTTGAGCTTCTCCGCCCTGGCGCAGTCCGAGACGAACCGGCGCGAGATGAACTTCAGGCCCGCAATCGTGTCGCCGTGCGGGATCACGTTGTTGGCGATCAGCCCCATGCAGCACAGACGCGACTCGGGCAAGTCGAGCCCGGGGACGCCGCAGTTGGTCTGAAGCTTGAGCCTGCCCTCGACCACCGGCACCTTGTAGAACTCGACGAGTCGGCGGATCAGCGGGAGCGTCAGCACCGACTTGTTGAAGCCCGTGCCCGCGGTGACACCCGTGACGTCGAGCCAGCCGGGATCCTCGCCCTTGCTGCTCTTGACGTACACGCGCAGGCCCGCGCGCCCGGGCTCGATCTTGTCGATCTCACCGACGATCGCGTCGAACCTGCCCTCCTGCTGGCCGACCTTGATCCTCGAGAGCCACTGCCGGCGCTCGGGACGCGTGCCCCGTAGGACCTGGCCGAGGAATTCGATTCGCTGGTCGAACGGCAGCCGCGTGTAGGCATCGATTCCGATCGACTCGAACAGGCAGCGCGGAACGTTGAGGTCCTGGGTCTCGGGTTGCTCGTTGCGCGTCAGCGCCAGGACCGACCCGCCGGCGTCGAGGATGTTGGCCCATTCATTGACCGAGGCGATGCCCGCGCCGAGCACGATGTAGCGGCCGCCGCTCGCGTACTGCTTGGGCTCGTATGCCTGGACGATGCGGTCGGCGATCGCCGGATCCTTGCGCGCCTTCGCGAGCAGCGGCGGGAACGAAAGGGGTCCGTGGCCCGGAGCCAGCATCACGTGCTTTGAGCGGCCAATGAAGTTCGCCTGCTCGTCGTACATGACGAAGTGCGGGACCGGCTTCATCTGCCGCTGCAACCACCCGACCTTGGTCGGGATGCGGGCCTGCTCCCAGCCCGTGCGCCGCTGGACGACGGCGGCCTCGGTCAGGATCTCGGGGACGCCCGGGTTGTACTTGCGCCGGGTCGTGCGCCACAACGGCTTGAGTGACTTGTGCGACCACGCGTCGAGCTGCGCGAACGTCGGCCAGTCGGGTGCAAGGAAGTGGGATTCGGACTCCGAACGGAGCACGGTCTGCCCGAGGTTGTACGCGAACTGTTGATACGTGCCGACGGGGTTATCGCTCGGCCCGAAGACGGACAGTTGGTCGTTTTCGAAGCCGAGATAACGCGCGGTGGTGTGGACTAGAAGTGAACCGAAGCCGTCACCGACGGTGGCGACTACTGAGTCTCGTGGAGCTGTCGCAGGCATGGTGCGCGGGACCCTATAGCCAACAGCGCGATGCGCGCAAGGGCCGCAAGGATGTTGTTTCCGGCACGTTCATCAGTGACGTCCGCATGGACGAAATGCCATTTGCGCGAACCACGGCCCGGACTGTATGCTCGCGCCCGTGGCGGGCGAGCTCAATTTGGAAGTCATCGAGGGGCCGGACGCGGGAAAGCAGATTGCGGTCGACCGTCCGATCGTAATCGGACGTGACCCCCAGTCCGATCTCGTGCTCGAGGACGGAGAGGTTTCGGGCCAGCACGCGCGCATCACGCCGTCGCCCGACGGATCCGCCACCGTCGAGGATCTCGGCTCGGCCAACGGCACGTTTGTCAACCAGAACGAGCTCGAGGGGCCCGCTCACCTCGACGGCGGCGATGAGTTGCTGGTCGGCGTGAGCGTGCTCCAGCTCCGCACCGCGGCTGATTTCAGATCGCGAGGGTCCGGGGTCATCCAGCTCCCGCCCTCGCTGGCAATCGACGCGCGCGAGCCGACCTACGTCAACCCGGAGGTCCGTCGCATCGATGCGGCACCGGTGATCTCCGAGCCAGGATCGTTCCCGACCGTCGAGAAATACCTCGACGTGAAGGTACGCCGGCGCGCCCAGCTGGCGCCGCTCGCGCTGCTCACGCTCATCGCGATCGCGCTCATCATCTACTTCTCCGTCAAGTAGCTCGCTTCGGGCGCTCGCCCGTTGCGGCGGCCGCGCCCTCGCTCGCAGCTAGAAGTCGGCCTACGTGTGTTGCGAGAAGTAGATAACCAGCGCGACGGCCACGATGATGACCGTGCCGAACGACAGCGCCACCGGCACCCACGACCGGGACGCGAGTCCCGGCTGCTTGCGGGAGCGTTCGGGCGGGCGGAACTCGCCCACTGCCTGCGTCGGCGCCGCGAGCGGAGGTGCCGCAGGCGCCGCGGCGGCAGGCGCCGTAAGCGGGATGGGCACACTCGAGGCGGCATTCGCCGGCGCGGTGCCGGCATCCGAGATGACCGGGCTGATCCGCGTCACGTTCCGCGGCGCGGCCACGTCACCACCCGCCTCCGATACCGGCAGTACGCCCTCCACGACGAGCACGGTCGTGCCAACCTTGATCTCCGCCCCACCGCCGAGGAGCGTGGGCTCGGCGATGCGAGTGCCGTCGACGAACGTGCCGTTGGTCGAGCCGAGATCCTCCACCTGGAGCCGGTTGGCGTGCCGGCGCACGACGGCGTGACGCCGTGACATTTCCCCATCGTCGATCGCGAGATCAGTGTCCTCGCGACCGATCACGATCTCCCCCTCTATATCCACCGTCTGTCCGGCGGCGGGCCCACTCACTACACGCAACCGTGCCATAGCGGTCCGCAGCGTACCCGATGGTGCGGTCGCGCCGCAAGCGTCCTTGAACGCGTCGTCGGGAAAGCCCCGCGGTACAGTCCGGCCATGACTCCCCCCACCGTTCGCCTCGAGGTGGTGGCCGGCCGCGCGATCGGCATGTGGATCCTGATCGACGACGAACTGCTGATCGGACGCCACGCCGACGGTGCGGGCCGGCTCGCGGACGACGAGGAGATCTCTCGCTCGCACGCGCGAATCAGCCTCGACCGCAGCCACTTCTGCGCCATCGAGGACCTCGGGTCGACCAACGGCACGTTCGTCAACGGCCTGCGGATCGCCCGACCGCAGACGCTGTCGGTCGGCGACACAGTCGAGGTTGGCGGAACCACGCTGGTCGTTCGCGAGCTGCCCGTCCCGGAGGCGAGTGAGCGCCCGCTCAAGGCGGTTCCACCGCAGCCCACCCTCGCGCCCGAGCCGGGAACGGGAACGGGTAAGCCGTCCACGGCCTCGAGCCAGGAGACGCCCGCGACGGCCTCGCAGCACTCCGCGAGGGTCACTCCGCCCCCCGCAGATACGGGCAGCACGACCGCCGCGGCGCCAGGACGCCTGTCACTCACCCTGAACGTGGACCTAGCGGCGCGCGAGGCCACCCTCGCCCTCGACGACACCTCCGAGCCGGTCCGGCTCGTATTCGACGGTGGCGCCTGGCGCCCGGCTCCGTCCGGACCCGGGCGCGAGGAGCCTCAGGCTCCGAGCGGCGGCGCCAGCAGCCGGTAGCCGCCACCGTGGAACACGAGCGGCGTGCTCCCGTCGGCGACGTCCAGCTCGAGCACCTCGCCGATGAAGATCAGGTGGTCGCCCGCCTCGTGGGTGGTGTGCAGACGGCAGTCCATCACCGCCGCCGCGCCCTCCAAGAGCGGCGATCCACTGGCTCCGAACCGGTGCCCCACCTCCGCGAACGCGTCGCGGCCGCGGGGTCGGTCGCGGGAGGCGAAGTAGCGCGACAGCGGCTCCTGCTCCTCGGCCAGGATGTTCACCGCGAAAACGCCGTTGCGCGCGATGTGATCCGCCCCCTCCGAGGGGCTGATCACGCATACGAGGATCAACGGCGGATCGAGCGAGACGGATGAGAACGCGTTAGCGGTCATGCCGTAGGCGTGCTCCTCGCCGCGCGTCGTCACCACGGTGACGCCGGTGGCGAACGCTCCCACCGTCGAGCGGAACTCCTTGCTTGAGAACGTCTGCACGGTCCCCTATGCCCCCTTGTTACGAGCCGCTCGGGAGCGCCCCGATGCGGTCGCGGATGATCTGGTCGAAGTCCGGCGTGGTCCCCAGCGACTGCGACACGACGGCGCGGAACGTGTCGCTGTCGATCACGAGCAGCTTGGTTGGCTTCGTGGCGCGGGCGCTCGTGCCGCGCGGTTTATCGAACAGGATCGCCATCTCGCCGAACAGGTCGCCCGGCCCCAGCGTCGAGACCGTTTCCGTGCTGCCGCCGTCCTCGCGCGTGACCTCGAGCTCACCGTCGACCACGATGAAGAACTTGTCGGCCGGGCCCCCCTGCCGCGCCACGACGGTGTCGGCGTCGGCGTCGAGCATCTGGAGCGAGGCCGAGATCGTCTTGGCCGTCTGGGTCGGCAGCCCGCCGAACACGCTGTAGGACCGCTCGCGGTGGAACTCGGCGCCGAACACGCCCGGGGACGAGAGGCTGCGGTTCTGGCGGTTGTCGATGAACTGAATCTCGGTCGGGGTGATCCGGTAGAACGAGATGCTCATCGTCGCCCCAGGGGAGAGCGACGGGAACTTCTGCCCGAACAGGTCGGCCACGTGCGCGATCTGCTCGCCGCTGAGGAGCACCGAGCACTCGCCGGTCCCCTGCACGCCCCGAGTTTGAGTCAGGTCGGAGGTGTACTCGTCGATCGTGAAGGACACCAGGGGGTTCTGGTCGATCTGGCGCGAGCTCACCGTCGAGGCCTTGGACCAGAAGAAGAGCGCGGGGCCGTCGTTGACGTATAGGAACGTCGCGGCGTGCGGCGTGCCGGTGGGCGACGCGGTCGCCAGCGTGAGCGTGCTCTGCGAGCCGAGGTACTCCAGGACAGGCCCTGGGATCTCCTGTTCGGTCGTGCTCATGGTCGCGTTCTCCTTGTTCGAGGTCTCTGACCCGATCCTAAGGTTCGGTGGTCCAAAAAGCGAGGCCGACGTCAGTGGCCGACGAGCAGCGCGGTCAGGAACAGCGCGAGGAAGTGAAAGGCCTGGTCGAGCGCCGCCCCGAGCGACGGATTGGCGTTGAGGTCGGCCTTCTTGACCAGGCGCGCGTACTGAGTGAGCAGGCGGCCATCGTCCTGGATCATGTGGGGGATCGCGATCAGCGCCGCGACCCCGATCACGCCCCAGTGCAGGCCGCTCCACAGCCAGATCAGCGCCGGCACGAACGACAGCGTGTAAGTCGCGATATGCGACAGCAGCGCCCGGCGTCTGACCGGTGGCCCGGAAAGTCCACCCCTCTTGTGCATCGCCTGCCAGTCGGTCTGCAGCAAGTAGTCGCCGACCTCGTGCGACACGAAGAACACCGCGAACACCTCGACCCAGGGCATGCCGGAGGAAGCTATCTCACTGAAAGGTGACCAAACACTTACGTCGGACGGCGCGAGCGCCGATCGCGCGTCTCACCGACCGGCGACTTCGCTCTCGCGCACGAACGCGGCGAGGTCAAGCTGCTGTTCGGCGCGGATGATGTGTACCACCGCGTTAATCAAGGCCAGATGTGTGAAGGCCTGTGGAAAGTTCCCCAGGTGCCGACCCGTGGACGCGTCGATCTCCTCGGCGTAAAGCGCGAGCGGGCTGGCGAACGAGAGGAGCTTCTCGCACAGGCCCCGAGCCCGCGCCAGCTCGCCGATCTCGACCAGCGCGGAGACGAGCCAGAACGAGCAGATGGTGAACGTGCCCTCTTCGCTGGCGAAGCCGTCGTCGGTCTCCCCCACCCGGTAGCGAAGGACCAGACCGTTCTCGGTCAGCTCATCGGCGATGGCGAGCACGGTGGCCTTGACGCGCGGGTCGCCGGGCGGCAGGAACCGCACGAGCGGCAACATCAACAGCGACGCGTCGAGCGCTTCGGTGCCGTAGTGCTGGACGAACACCCCTCGGTCGTCGACGCCGTTCTCGCATATGTCGGCGTGGATCTCGGCCGCCGCCTCCTCCCACCGCGTCGCCATCCGTTCGTCGTTGCGGATCCGGGCCAGTCGCGCGCCGCGGTCGGCCGCCACCCAGCACATCAGCTTTGACGAGGTGAAGTGCTTGGGGTCGCCCCGGACCTCCCAGATGCCGCGGTCGGGCTCGCGCCACCGCGAGAGGGCGTTCTCGACCTGTCGCTTGATGATCGGCCACAGCCGGTCGGGCAGCTGGTCGCGGGACCGGGTGTGGAGGTAGATCGAGTCGAGCACCGCGCCCCACACGTCGTGCTGATCCTGGTCGTAGGCCCCGTTGCCGATGCGCACCGGACGCGACTGCTCGTAGCCGGACAGGTGCTCGAGCACCTGCTCCTCGAGCTTCGACTCGCCTCCGATCCCGTACATGATCTGGAGCCGTCCCTCCTCGGCCTCGGCCATGTCGGCCACGAAGTAGAAGAAGTCGTTGGCCTCCTCCTCGAACCCGAGCGAGTAGAGCGCCCACAGCGTGAACGTCGAGTCGCGGATCCAGCTGTAGCGATAATCCCAGTTGCGGTCGCCTCCCGGCGCCTCGGGCAGCGATGTCGTCGAGGCGGCGATCAGCGCGCCGGACGGCGCGTAGGTCAGTCCCTTGAGCGTGAGCGCGCTGCGCTGCAGATGCGTGCGCCAGGGATGGTCGGGGAACGTGCCGTGCTTGAGCCACTCCTGCCAGAAGCGCTGGGTCTGGGCCAGCCGCTCGAGTGCCTCTTCGTAGCTCGTCGGCATCGGATGCTTGGACCAGCCGAGCGCGGCGAACGCGACGTCGCCCTCGCGCATCGTCGTCCGCGCTCGGGCCCGTGGACCTTCGAACCCAAGCCGCAGGTCGGTGATCAGACGAAGCTGGAGGTCCATCCCCTCCGAGCGCGCCACCGCCTCGGTGTAGCCGGTGCCGGTGTACTCCCATTCGGCGGCCAGCCCGCCGTAGTCGAAGGCCGGTTCGCACTCGAGCTTGATCTCCGCCGAGCCCTGCACGCACTCGATCATCCGCAACAGCACGTGGTCGGCGTCGTGATCGGTGGGCGACCGGCGGTGGCTGTGCGAGCGCTCGGTTTCGTGGTGCCACGGCCCGATGCAGAGCGCGTCGCGCACGATCACCCACCCCATCCGCGTCTCCCAGCTCGTCTCCACGACCATCGTGCCCGGGATGTAACGGCGCCCGGCGGGGACGTTGACGTCGGAGGGCCCGACCCGGAAGCCGCCGGCGTCCCGATCGAGGATCGCCGCGAACACGCTCGGCGAGTCCATCCGTGGCAGACACAGCCACTCGACGTTGCCGTTCGGCGCGATCAGCGCGCTCGTTTCGCAGTCGGACAGGAACGCGTAGTCGCCGATCGGCGGAAACGCGCTGATCCGAGAACCGTGATCGGTTTGAGCCCCCGACATCCCAGCCGCCGATTCTGCCTGCGGCTCTCGGGACGTGTCAAGGTATCCTCGCCCGCCCATGCAAGCAAAGATGCAAATGAGCTCGATCGACGCGATCGCCTCGGCGCTCGAGCCGGTCGTTCCCGCGCTCGGCCGGATGAGCTCGCCCGACGGCGCGGTCACGCTGATGCTGAGCGACATTGCGGATGCCCCGACGGCGGCCGAAGAGCTCGGACCGGAGCGCTGGGAGCAGCTGATCCGCGACCACCACCTGCTCGTCGACCAGCTCGTCTCCCGCCACGACGGTCAGGTCACGAAGTGGCAGAGCGACGGCTTTCTCGCCTCGTTCTCGAGCGCCCACGCCGGCCTGCACGCCGCCGTCGAGCTGCAGCGCACGTTCACGGCCGGACCGTCCTCGCTGGCCATCCGCGTCGGCGTGCACTCCGGGTTCGTGATGGGCAACCCCGAGCAGATGATGGGGCGCAACATGGTGCTGGCGGCCCGGATCGCGGGCCAGGCCAAGGGCGGCGAGATCCTCGTGTCCTCATCCGCCAAGGAGTACACCGAGACCGACCCGAGCTTCCGCTTCGAGGAGCGCGGCGAGCACTTCTTCAAGGGGCTCCACGGCGAGCACGAGGTGTTCGCGGTGCTCTGGCGGGACAAGGAGGACGTTTCGGCGCCTTAGCCGGCCGCTGCGGCCAGCATGCGGGCGTACTCGCCAGCCGTCTGGGGCCGCTTGGCCGCGTCCTTCTCGAGCGCGACGAGCAGCGTGCGGGAGAACTCCTCGGGGATGTCCGGCCGGACGCTGCGCGGGTCCGGCGGGGCGTCCTGGAGGTGCGCCCAGAGGATCCGCATCCCCTGGACCTCGGCGAAGGGCGGGCGCCCGCACATGCACTCGTACATCACGCAGCCGAGCGCGTAGATGTCGGTGGCGGCGGTCACAGGCTCGCCGCGGATCTGCTCCGGGGCCATGTAGTCCATCGACCCGAGCGCCTGACCGGGCAGCGTCAGCAGGCTGCCCTGGGTGTCCTTCGCCAGCCCGAAGTCCGTGATGTAGCACCGACCGTCCTCGTCGAGCAGGATGTTCGCCGGCTTGACGTCGCGGTGGACCATCCCGGCCGCCCACAGCGCCTCGAGCCCGGCCGCAACGTCAGTGCAGACGTGTACCGCGGTCTGCACATCGAGCGGCCCGTCGCGCTTGAGCTTGTCGTCGAGCGATCCTCCCCCGATGAACCCCTGCGCCATGTAGGGCAGGCCCTCGTGCTCGCCGGTGGTGAGCACGGGGACAACGTTCGGGTGCTTCACGGTCTGCGCGATCCGGGCCTCGCGGTAGAACCTGCGGCGAAATGTCTCGTCGCGAGCGTAATCGTCCTTGACCAGCTTGAGCGCCACCCGGCCGCCGTCCGGGCCAGTCGCGGTGTAGACCTTGCCCATTCCCCCTTCGCCCAGCACGGCGTCGACGCTGTATTCGCCGATCTGGCTGCCGACGCGGGGATCGCTAACGCTCATCGCGGTGAGGATATGGGATCGAGTGCCTCAAATAAAGCTTCGCGGCCAGACCGGGCCCCGGCCTAGAATCGAGGCGCTTTGCTAGAGGATGGCACGATCGTTTCCGGGTACCGGGTCGATGGGGTGCTCGGAGAGGGGGGCATGGGCACCGTCTACCAGGCCACGCA
>DATBYI010000678.1:0-5480 GCA_036513815.1 Solirubrobacteraceae bacterium | reverse complement strand
GGTCGCGGTCCTCCCGCTTGACGTCATGCACCGGGTCACGCGGCCCGGTTACCTGACACCGCAAGCAAGGAGGAAAACCGTTGAAGGCAAGATCCGTCATGCGACGGCTTGCGCTCGTAGCGATCCTCGGAGGCGGCGGGGCGTTGCTGGCGCCGGCGATTGCCGCTGCGCACGCCAGGATCAGCCCAGCCGTCTCCCTCGCCGGCAAGCTGCAGCTCTATAGCCTGGCCGTGCCGACCGAGAAGAGCGGCTTGACCACGACAAAGCTGGTGATGACCGTGCCGGCTGGGTTCGGCATCGACTCGTTCGTGCCCCCGTCGCCCCCGTGGCACGTGCAACTGGCCCAGACGGGATCGGGCGACAGCGCGGTGGTCACGAAGGTCACGTTGACCGGCGGCAACACCCCGACCGGGGAGGACACCCTGTTCCAGTTTCTCGCCCAGCCGTCGTCGGCCAAGTCGTACACCTTCGAGGTCGAGCAGACCTACTCCGACGGTTCGATCGTCAACTGGTCCGGGCCGGAATCATCGGCCGCCCCGGCCCCGACGATCCAGGCGTCGAGTTCGCTGGGAGGCGGCGGAGTGTCGATCCTGACGATCATCGCGCTGGTGGTGGGCATCCTCGGGCTGCTGGCCGGCGGGTTCGCGCTGATCGGCGGATCTAAGGAGCGGGACCTGGCATGAGGCGCCGGCGGGGACTCGTCTTGACCGTGGCCGCGTTCGTGGCCGTGGGGGCACTGGCGCTGCCGAGCGCGGCGGCGGCGCACGCCTATCTGGTCAAGACGGTTCCCGCGGCGTCTGTGATCTTGGACGCGCCGCCGGCCAACATCCAGCTCACCTACGACGAGGCGGTCGAGCCGCGCCTGGCCATCATCTCGGTGACCAACGCCGACGGGCGACAGGAGACGACGGGGCCGGTCAACCGATCGCCGAGCGACCCCGACACGCTCGTCGTCCCGCTCCGGGCGCACCTGGCCGAGGGCTGGTACCTGATCTTCTGGCGGGCGATCTCGGTCGACGGCCATCCGGTCGAGGGCGCGTTCACCTACGCAGTCGGGCCGGATCCGGGACCGGCGCCGCAGTTCCAGGTCCCGAACGTCTCGGCGACCGCGACGACCCCCCAGCTGCTGGTCGCCCGATGGGTCGTGTTCCTCGCCATGATGGCCGGCGTCGGCCTGCTCGTGATGCGGCTGTTCGTAGCTCGGACGCTGGCGCGGAGTGTGTCCGGGGTGAGCGTGCGGTCGCTGAACGTTGCCTTCGCGATCTCGGCCGTGGTCGGGTTGATCGCGATACCCGTCTACCTCGACTTCTCGACCGCGAACGATTCGCTGCGGTCGGTCTTCGATCTCTCGGCGCTCGTGCCCTTGTACAACGTGACGGCGTTCGGGCGTGCCGTCATCGACCTCGAGCTCTGCTTCGCGTTGTTCTGCCTGGCGGGAGGGATCGCCCTGTGGGTGGATCGGCCGGCCCGAGACCGCCGGTCCGTGGCGGAGCTGATCGCCACCTGCGGTGCGCTCCTCGCCGCCGCCGCGCTGCTCATCGTGCCAGGCGCCGCCGGCCATGCCGCGCAGACCTCTCCGCGCGGGCTGACGCTGCTCTTCGACTGGCTGCACATGGCCTCCGGTTCGGTGTGGCTCGGCGGGCTCATCGGGTTGCTCGTGCTGTGGTTCGGCGTGCCCGCGCGCGAGCGCGTACCCGTGCTGTCCGCCACCGTCCCCCGCTTTTCGAACGTCGCGCTCGGCTCCGTCGTCATCCTTGCCGCCAGCGGTGTGGGCGAGGCGTTTGACCACATCCCGGCCGTCAATGCGCTGTGGGAGACCGGCTACGGGGTGGCGATCCTGGTCAAGGCGGGATTGCTCGGGGTGGCGATGCTGATCGCGTCCGGGAACCTGCTTCGCTCGCGTCCGGGCCTGATCGCCGCCCGCCGGGATCCAGCCCGCGGCGAGCCGGCGGCCCGGTTGCTCCGGCGGCTCGTCAGCGCCGAGGTGATCGTCGTCGCAGGTGTCGTGTTCGCTGCGGCGGTCCTCTCGAGCCTGGCGCCGCCGCCGCCCGCCTTCGCGCTTCAGAACTCGGCCATCGCCTCGGTTGGCCCTGGCCAGGTCGCCGCCACTGTCAGGCACGCGGGCTATGTCCTGCAGGTCCTCGTCTCGCCGAACAAGGCCGCCGCCCCCGACTCGTTCGCGCTGCGCATCACGCGCAACGGCCAGCCGGTCCGCGGCGCGAACGTGACGCTGCTGTTCAACCACCTCGAGATGGAGATGCCGACGCAGGAGTACCAGCTGACCGAGACGCAACCGGGGGTCTACTCGCGCGCCGCGCCGGCGCTCGTCATGGTCGGTAAGTGGGGCCTGACCTTCCAGGTCACGCCGCGACAGGGACTGCCGTTCACCGCATTGATCGTCGATCAAGCGGACGGGTGAAACGCGTCGATGGTCACACGGTCATGGGAAGGAGTTCCACAGTGAAGAAACGTTGTGCCATCCTGCTCGCCGGTGCCTTGCTACTCGCGGGTTGCGGCGGCGCCGGCAGCGGACTGACCGTCCCAACGGTCGCCCCCGCCAAGGTGTTCTCGCTCGGCGGCTTTCAGCCGACCGGTCTGGTCACCCCGGGACACCAGGTGACGGTCACCTTCACAGTGGTGCAGCCGAACGGCAAGCCGCTTACTCGGTACAAGACCGGGCCGGGGCCCCACACCGGCGTCCACCTGATCATCGTGCGCGACGACCTGGCCTACATCATCCACCAGCACCCCCCGATCGGGCCCAACGGCCTGCTCCGACAGACCGTCACCTTCCCGGCGCCCGGACCGTACAAGGTGCTGGTTGACGTGTATCCCAACATCCCGGGCGGCCAGCCGAACTTCCAGCTGTTCACGACGGTCAACGTCACCGGCGCCTACCACCCGCTGCCGCTGCCGCCGTTCCATCCCGACCTCGTCGTCGACGGCTATCACTTCGACATGGCGCCGCACCCCGCGATCCACGCCATTCAGGCGCAGTTCGTCAACGTCGAGGTCACCGACTCGCACGGGCACAAGCCGACCTTCGTACCGTGGTTCGGCGCGCTGGCCCACGCGATCTTCTTCCAGCAAGGCTCGCTCGACTACTTCCATACGCACATCTGCGCCCCGAATGCGCCCAACTGCGGTGTCCTGCCGGGCGTTGCGTCGAGTCGGATCTCGGGCAGTTCGACCGCTCCCGGAAAGCTCACGGTCGGCATCCTCTTACCCGTCCCGGGAACCTGGCGGTTGTTCCTGCAGATGAAGCTGGGAGGTCGCGTGGTGACCGCTCCCTTCACCCTGAACGTCGCGTCATGAGCCGGGACGTACGCCTTCGACTGTTCGCGGCGCTGGTGGCGCTTGCCGCCGGGATCGTCGCGGTGATCGTCGCGATCGAGCTGGTGCGGAGCGCGCTCGGGTAGATGCGCGCGATCATGGTGGCTGCGCTGGCCGTCGCGGCCGCGATGGTCGTGCCCCCGGTGGCGCTCGCCGACGGTGATCCGGCGAGCGACGTCCTGCTCGGCGAGAGCGTCTTCTATCCGTTCACGCCGACCGTCTCGACGAGCCTGCAGAAGGAGCTGAACGACGAGACCGCCGCGGCCAGCCGTGCCCACTTCCCGATCAAGGTGGCGCTGATCGGCTCCCCGGTCGACCTCGGGGCGATCCCCACCCTGTTCGGCAAGCCCGCGCAGTACGCCGACTTCCTCGACCAGGAGATCAGCTTCACGGGCCAGAAGCAGCCGCTGCTCGTCGTCATGCGGGTCGGGTACGGGGTCAGCGGCCTCGACCCCGCCGCGACCCAGGCCGCCGCCGGCCTGCGCCAGCCCTCGGGCGGGACCGTCGACGACCTGGCCGAGGCGGCGATCCTCGCGGTGCCGAAGCTCGCGGCGGCGTCCCGGCATCCGATCGGCGGCGTCACGGGCGGATCGAGCCCGGGCGGGTCCTCGCACCTGTTGCCGGTGCTCGCGCTCGCCGTGGTTGCCGTCGCGGCTGCGGCCGCAATCGGCGCCGTGCGGTGGCGGCGAGGGCGCGTCCGGGGTGGACGATCCGGTTACGCTGGGCGCTAGCAACCGGGGAAACGAGAAGGGAGAGCCAGTGGCCGAGTGCACGCATACTGACCAGATGGTCGTCGAGCGACCCGAGCAGGTCGAAGGGTGCGAGGAATGCCTTGCGACCGGCGGCACCTGGGTGGAGCTCCGGGCGTGCCGGACCTGCGGTCACATCGGGTGCTGCGACTCTTCACCGGGCGCGCACGCCACACAACACTTCAAGCAAACGGGTCACCCGATCATGAGCTCTGCCATGCCAGGCGGGACGTGGTCGTACTGCTATATCGACGAGGTCATGCTCTAGCCCGCTCGCACGTGGTTGAGCAGCAGGTCATGTAGGTCCCGATTGTGGAGCGTGCGGCCGCGCGTCGCGTCGGGGTCGAGCGGGCGCGAGACGATGATCGGAACGGCACGCTCGTGCAGACCGCCGTGCGAACGGAGCGCGCCGTTCAGCCGGCCGAGGTCGTGCGCCGCCGCGGACTTGCCGAGCACGGTGTCGGCGTCGGCCAGCACGACCACATCGCCGATCCGGTCGGCCGGCAGCTCGAAGGTCTCGGCCGCCGCCCACCGGTCGAGCACTCCCTCTACTCCGGGCAGGGAGGCGAGCACGCCACGCGCGCGGTCGAGGTCAGCGAGGTCGTCGAGGTGGATCCATGCGAGAGAGCCCAGCGCGGCGTGGTGGACCACGTACGGGTCGGTGATCGGACACACGGTGTGGGCACCCCCGACGCCGGCGGCCGCCAGTGCATCGTCCAGGAAGCGGATGTTGGGGCTGCCGTCCGGGGCGGCCTTGGCGTTCATGCCGTGGTCGGCAGCCACCCCGAGGATGAACCCGGCGTCGAGGACGCGCCCGAGAGCGGCGTCGAGCTCGCGGTGGAAGGCGTCCGAGAGCGGCTCGCCCGGCCCCGCGGTGTGCTGGACGAAGTCGGTCAGCGACGCGTAGACGAGTCGGCTCCCGAGGCGCCGGGCGAGCGCGAGCGCGAGGTCGATGGTGTAGATCGAGAGCCGCCAGTCGTAGATGTCCGGGTTGGGCGAGCCGGCCGCTTCGAGGAGCGCCGTGCCGTCGGGCAGGGACTGTTCGTGGGCGCGTTCGGCGCTGAACGCGGGGACGTCGCCTTCGCCGAGCAGACGGCGGAGCTTGTCCTTCGCGGTCACGCACAGCGCCGGAACGCCCGCGGTCTGGGCCGCGGCGTGGATCGTGGTGGCGCGGAGGAAGCTCGGGTCGGTGACCTGGATCTCCTCGCCCGAGGGGTCGCGGAAGTGGTTGCCGGCGATGCCGTTGCGAGCCGCGCAGACACCCGTCACGATCGCGACGTTGTTCGGATTGGTGAACGTGGGCACCTGCGCCTGTCCAAGCACGTACGCGCCGGCGCTCGTCATCTCAGCCAGCCTCGGCATCAGGCCGCGCGCGAGCGCGTCGTCGACGTAGGCCGG
>DATBYI010000677.1:0-6859 GCA_036513815.1 Solirubrobacteraceae bacterium | reverse complement strand
CCCAGGAAGAAGATGCCGGGCAGCCCGGCGGTGTGGAACCCGGCGTTCGGGTTGTTCGTCAGCGTCGAATCCACAATCGACATCGTGCCGGTGCGGTCGTCGCTCACGAAGAAGATCGCGCCACCGCCCGCATTCGCGCGGTTGTTCGTGAAGACGCTGCCGCCGATTGTCAGCACCATCCGGTCGCCGTCGTTGTAGATCGCGCCACCGCTCCCGCCACCGGGCGTCCCCGACCGCGCCGGATTGGCGCCGCTCCCGATCGCGCGGTTGTCGACGAAGCGGCTGTTCAGCACCGTCCAGGAGACGCCGATGCTCGAGAGCGCCGCGCCGTTGCTGCACGCGTTGTCGGCAAAGCGGCTGCCGACGACGTACACGGGAAGGTCGTTGTACTGCGACAGCGCGCGGACGGCGCCTCCACCGAGGTCGGGGCCGTAGTGGTCGCAGCGGTTGCCGGTAAACACGGAGTTGACGATCCGCAACCGGCCGCCCCGTGCGAATACAGCGCCACCGCCGCCACCGTCGAATCGCTGACCGGTCGAGTTCCCGTCCACCAGCCCAAGGTTCTGGATGACCAGCACCGGCTCCGCCTGATCCTGGCAGTGCGACGTCGTCCACACCTGGGCTGGATCGCACGTGTCCATGTACAGGATCCGCCGGCGGCCCTCCCCGCTGAGCGTCACCAACCCGCCCCCGTCGAGGACGACGCGCGCGCTCGTGTTGCGGACCTTGGCGGTGGCGCTCATCCTGATCGTGACGGGGCGCGGTCCGCACGAGAAGCGGATGACCCCGCCGGCGCGGACCGCGGCGATCACCGCGGCCGACGTGCAGCCCGCGGGAGTGCCGTGCCCGACGACGTGGTCCGGATGCGACGTGTCAACCGGACCCCCCGCCGCAGGGACCGGCACCGGACGGACCCCGTTCGCGACCGCGGCCGAACCCGCGGACGCAGTGGCCACGGCCATCAACGCCATCGCACCGAGACATCCGATCGCCCTGGAAGCGAGCCGTCGCATCCAGGCAGGGTAGTGCGCCTTATTCGAGCCGGTCTGGCGTCACGCCGGCCTCGAGCATCGCGGCGTACAGCGTGGACGCAGCCGAAGAGAGGTTCTGGTCCCCGAGGCGACGTTCCTCGAGCAGGATCGCGATGTAGTCGCGCACGCAGGTCAGCAGCGCCTGCGCCTCCTGCGGTGTGAACTCGGGGTTGACCCGCGACTGGGTTCGCGGAAGCGAACGGGGCATGCGACCCAATGATCGCACCGCCAGACGAGTTCGCCAACCGGCAGCCGCCAACCGCCAACCGCCCCCAGGGTGAGGAGTCCACACCCTGGGGGCAAGGCGAGCCAGAGTTAGCGAACCGCCAGGCCGGCAGGAGTGGCGCCGGCGGGAAGGGCCACCGAGCCTTCCTGCGTCAGCTGGCCGCCGTCGACGGCGAAGACGCCGAGCGCGTCGACCCGGCTTTCGTCGAGGTAAAGCGTCCGGCCGTCCTCGCTCAGGCGCGGGTCGACGGCGCCGACGCCGCCCTGCGCGCTGACTTGGGTGGAGCCCTGCAGCGTCAGCGTCCCGTTAGCGGCGATCGCGTAGCGCGAGATGCTGCCCGACCCGGTGTTGACGGCGAACAGGAACTCGCCGTCGTGGGTGATCTCGACCCAGCATGGCGCCGTCTGCCCATCGGTGAAGGGCGAGCTCCCGATCGAGAACAGCGCGCCGTCACGGGAGACGTCGAACGCCGAAACGGTGCCGGTGCCGGCGCCCACGTTGTGGGCGTTGGAGACGAACAGCTGATCCGGGTTGGTCGGCCGGAACTCGCTGCCGAACGGGCCGAGTCCCTGTGCGGCGAAGGGCGATCCGGGCGCGGGAATCAACCGCCCGTCGAAGCTCACGCGGAAGCTGTCGATCTGCGACGTGCCAACCCTCGTCCCGACCAGTCGGGTACCCGTCGAGTTGAACAACACGTCTCCGGGTTGGGCCGTGGCAGGCAGCTGGACAGTGGACCCGGCCAGCGGCCGCAACCGCCCGGCCTCGCTCAGCGCGAAACCCGTGTAGTTGGCGCCGGCCACCCCGGCGTTGGCGACGTACACGAGGCCACCGTGCTCGGTAACGCTCACTGGCTCCGCACCGCCCGACGAGACGACGCCGCCGGGCACGAGCTCGAGCGCACCGCCGCGCTCGATGCGCAGAACCGAGATCTGGTCGCTGCCGGCATCGACGGCGAGCACGTAACGACCGTCGCTCGAGACCTGGATGGATCCCTGGGATGCGAGCCCCGTCCCGAGTCCGGCGCCGCCGGCGTCGAAGGGCGAGCCGGGAACCGGCGTCAGAGCACCGTCGGCGTGCTGGACGAAGGCGGCCACCGTGTTCGTGCCGGCGGTGTTGTCGTTGACGTATACGTAGCCGCCGCGACTCGAGTGAGCCGCCGCCGCAGCCGGGACGGCGGCGGCGCCCGCGAGGGCGAGCAGGCCGGCCAGAACGGTTCGAGGCCACTTCCTCAACAGGTCGTGCATGGGGGTTCCTCCTTCGGGGGTTAGCGACGAGAACAGAGAAGGACGTGGGCGCATCCGGCGTCCGCTTCTCATTGGACTAATTAGTCCAGTCGATTGGACCACCCAGACGACACGCTTTCAACCCCTGGCCACCCGCCGACACAGAATCGTTAGATCTGTGAAGTCGCTCGTTCATACTTCTGTAAGGTCCTCGTAATCAATCCCCGCTGGACCGCCACGTCCAATCCACGGAACGAATGAACGCCGCTCCGGCCACCAAACAGGGACGCGCTACCCGCGAGCGGATCGTCCGCGCCGCGGCGGACCTGATCGCCGAGCGCGGCGCCGCCGCCACCACCCTCGACGACGTCCGGGCGGCGACCGCGGCGAGCAAGAGCCAGCTCTACCACTACTTCGGCGATAAGCAGGGCCTGGTCGAAGCTGTCGTCGAGCACCAATGCGCCGGCGTTCTCGGCTTCCAGGCCCACGCACTGGCCTCGGTGTCGAGCTGGGAAGACCTCGAGCGGTGGCGGGAGCTCATGGTCGCCGGCGTCGCCGAGCGCGGCGCCCGCGGCGGATGCCCGATCGGAACTCTCGCGGCGGCGCTCGCCGACACCGACGAGGCGCTCCGCATCACCCTCGGCGACGCATTCAGGGCCTGGAGCGATGCGATCCGGGGCGCGCTCGTACGCCTGCGCGAGGAGGGTCTGATCGCGGCCGACGCTGACCTCGACCAACTGACCACGATCACTCTCTCGGCCATCGAGGGAGGGTTGCTGCTGGCCAAGACCGCGCGCGACCCCGGCCTGCTGCGCACCGCCCTCGACGGCGCTATCGCCCAGCTCAGAGCGCCGCGGGCGGCGCCGGCCTGAATCGTCCGACCAGCTCGCCGAGGACCGCGCACAGCTGCTCGACCTGCTCGTCGGTGTTGGCCGCGGTCACATGGACCCGGAATCCAACCTCGTCGCGTGGAACCAGCGGGTAGACGGCCATCGTCGCGTAGATGCCGCGGTCGAACAACAGGTCCCCCACCTCGCCGATTCGCCCAGGGTCGGCCACCGACAGCGGCACGATCGGGAGCCCGGACTCAGAGGGGGTCGCGATGCCCAGCTCGCGCACCCGATCGAGGACGCCGCGCGTGAGGCGATGAACCTTGGCGCGCAGGCGATCACCGCTCACCTCGTTGACGCGCAGTCCCTCCAGTGCGCCGGCGAGCGACGCGACCGCGGATGGGCCGGAGAACAGGTATGGCGCCGCCGCCGTCTTCAGCATTCGCTTGATCGCCGTCGCACACGCGATGAACGCCACCTCGGACGAGTACGCCTTCGAGAATCCGGCGACGAGTACGACGTTGTCGTAGCTCTCGCCGGCGTGGCGGACGCTGCCGTTCCCACGCCGGCCGTAATCGCACGGTTCGTCGGGCGAGCGCTCGCCGACCATGCCGAACCCATGCGAGTCGTCGATGTAGAGGAGCACGTCGTGCTCGCGCGCCAGCGAAGCGAGCGCGCGGACATCGGCCGGGTTGCCGGTCACGCCACTCACGCCGTCGATGCAGATCATCCCGGGGCGCCGCCAGTTGCTCTGGCTGAGCAGCGCCTCGAGCCAGCCGAGGTTGCCGTGCTCAAAGCGCCTGACCGCCGCGCCGCGAGCCTGCGCCATGGCACATCCGTCGTAGATCATCTTGTGCGCGAGGCTGTCGACGAACAGGGTGCCGCCGCCGGCCAGAACCGGAATCGCGCTCGTGTGAATGTGGGTGACGGTGGGCAGTACCAATGCGTCCTCGCACCCGAGCAGCGTGGTCAGCTCTTCCTCGATCTGCCGGTAAAGGGCCGGACTGCCGAGAAGACGCGGCCAGCTCGGGTGGGTGCCCCAGCGCCGCAGGTATCCAGGAATGGCGTCGATGATCTCCGGCTCGAGGTCGAGTCCCAGATAGTTGGACGAAGCGAAGTCGGTCAGCCACCGCTCCCCGACCCGGATGCGGCGGCCATCGACTTCGTCGATGACCGCGTCGAGCATCCGATGAGAGTCCTGGAGACGGGCCAAGTCTTCGGTCGAGCGGATCCACCGCTCGAGCCAGCGGTCGTCGCGACGATTGCCCCATCCCGACGTCGCCACCGGATCGGCGGCCTGACGTGCGGCGGCGGCGGGGTCGTCGGCGGGCGGCTGGCGCATAGACCAGTAATCGGTCAGATTGCTTACACCTGAAGCGGGTCAGCTCACCGCCGAGCGCGCGAACACGCGGATCGAAAGCGCCGTCAATGCCACCGCCCACAGGGCCACAACGGCCAGGCTCAGCCACGCCTCGGCCGTGACGCTGTGCATGCCCCAGATGTCGTGCAGCCCCTTGCCGCTCGGGTCGATCAACCCGTAGCGCATCAACGCGAGCGCGTGGGTGAGCGGGAACACCTTGGCGATCGCCGTGAGCACCCCCGGCATCGCGCCGATCGGGTAGAGCGCTCCCGCGAAGAAGAACGGGAGGATCGCCAGCGCCGGCGTGGCGCCGACGTAGTCCTCCTGCTTGCTCGCCTTGCTCGCCAGCGTCTCCGCGACGCCGTACATGAACACGGTGAAGACCAACGCGGCGGCCACGAACCAGGCGACGCCCTGGCCCGTGATGTGGAACGCCCCGCCTCTGAGCGCGGACAGGCCGATCAGCACCGCAACCTGGAGGGCGGCGAGGCCGAGGGCGACGATCAGGTTGCCGAGCACGAGGTAGGCGCGCGGCACGGGCGCGGCCAGCAGCTCGCGCTGGGCCCCCGAGTCGCGATCGACCAGGACACTCAGACCGGCGAAGATGCAGCTGAGCGGGATGACGAGGCCGACGGCGCCCACGCCCACGAACGACGTGTAGTCGATGTGGCTGTGCAGACCGCCGGTGGCGACCTTGAGCGCCGGCGCCACGACCAGGGCAAGCAGCGCCGGCCCGAGCAGCGGCACGAGGATCTGGCGGGGCGTTCGCGAGGTCAGCGAGGCCCTGCGCTTGGCGAGCGTCAGCAGCGCGCTCGCCGGCCGGGGACGGCCGGCCGCACGGATGGCGATGGAAGGGGCTTCTGCGATAGCGGACATCGGGTTCTCCTTGTGGATTGGGGTTAGGCAGCGAGCGGCTGACCGGTCAGCTCGAGGTAGACGTCGTCGAGAGTCGGGACGCGCGTGGCGATCTCCGAGATGTGCAGCCGCTCGGCGTCGACCAGAGCCAGCGCCTCGCTGGCCGCGTGCTCGTGGAGCGGCACCGTCACGCGCGCGCCAACCGCAAACGAGTCCGCGTCCGCGATCCCCCGCTCGCGTAACACGGCGAGGGCGGACGAAGCGCTTCCGCTGACGCGGAACTCGAGGATCTCGCCTCCAAGCCCGGCCAGCAGCGCCGCCGGGCTGTCGAGGGCGACGATCGTCCCCTCGTGGATGATCGCCACGCGGTCGCACAGGCGCTGGGCCTCGTCGAGGTAATGCGTCGTGACCACGATGGTCATCTCCTCACGGCCGCGGAGCCCGACGATCACGTCGAGCAGCTCGTGCCGGATGCGGGGATCGAGCCCCACGGTGGGTTCGTCGAGGAACAGGACGCGGGGCGCCGACACGAGCGCCCGCGCGATCTCGAGCCGGCGCCGCTGGCCGCCGCTGTAGCTGCCGACGGTCCGCTCGATCAGCTCGGCGAGGCCGACGGCGTCGATGAGCTCGTCGATTCGCCGCGCCGCCGGCATCGCGGGAACGCCCCAGAGACGGGCGTGCAGCTCGAGGTTGGCCCGTCCGGTCAGCCCCCGGTCGACGACCGCGTCCTGGAACACGACGCTGCTCACGCCTCGAGCGAGCAGGGGCTGCTTCGCCACGTCGTAGCCGGCCAGCCGTGCCGTGCCGCCGGTCGGCGCCACCGTGGTGGTCAGCATCCCGATCGTCGTCGACTTGCCGGCGCCGTTCGGCCCCAGCAGTCCGAACACCTCGCCCTGGGCGACCTCGAACGAGATCCCCTTGACCGCCTCAACTCCACCCGGATACGTCTTGCGCAGCCCGGTCACCTCCAGCGCGGGCACATCGTCGCTGACTTGCATCGCCACTTCTCCTTCAACTTGTCGGGCTTTCATTACGCGTGGCGATACAGTACCGTAACGCTACAAGTAAGTTACGTAATTATGAATGAGTCGAACGACCCAGCCACCGGTGCGGTGCCAACTGCTTCTGCGAGACTTGCGCCGATGCCAGCGCGCAAGCAGGCCGAACCGGTCGATCCCGTGCGCGCCCGCGGGGCGGGGCGACCGCTCGACGAGAACGTCGATGCCGCGATCCTCGACACGGCCTGGAGGCTCCTGCTCGAAGAGGGCTACGCGCGGATGTCGATCGCCCGCGTCGCCGAGGAGGCGCGCGTCGGCCGTCCGGCCATCTACCGC
>DATBYI010000676.1:0-2952 GCA_036513815.1 Solirubrobacteraceae bacterium | reverse complement strand
CCAGTGGCAGATCCTCGATCGCGCGTTCGGCTCCGAGGGCGTCACGCTCGTGCTCGTCGCCGATCCCAAGCAGGCGATCTACGCGTTCCGCGGCGCCGACGTGTACGCCTACCTCGAGGCCGCGAAGATCGCGCATTCTCGGGCCACCCTACGCCAGAACCGCCGCGCCGACGAGACGCTGATCGACGCCTACGACGCGCTGTTCGCCGACGCGCGGCTTGGCCATCCGGACATCGTGTATCGGCAGGTCAGAGCCGCGAGTGCCAACCGAACGCCCCGGCTGACCGGCGCGCCGAGCGACGCTGCGCTGCGGATCCGCGTCGTCCCGCGCGAGGAGCCGGGCATCGAGCTCACCTACAACGGCTTTGCCGCCACGCAGTCGGCCCGCCGGCACATCGCCCGTGACCTGGCCGCCGACGTCGTCTCGTTCCTCTCCTCCGAGGCCACGATCGAGGAGCGTGCGCCCGACGGGCGCGTCACCGGGCGCGAGCCGGTCTGCCCGCGCCACGTCGCCGTGCTCGTGCGTACTCATGCGACCGCTCAGCTGATCCACGACGAACTGACCGCGGCCCGAGTGCCGGTGGTCATCAACGGTGCCGGCAGCGTGTTCCAGACGCCGGCGGCGCGCGACTGGCTGGTCCTGCTCGAGGCGCTCGAGCGCCCCGCCGCGCCGCTGCGGGCTCGAACCGCCGCGCTACGCCCGTTCTTCGGCTGGAGCGCCGAGCGAGTCGCCGCCGCGGGGGAGGACGAGTGGGAGGACGTCCACCGGCGCCTTCACCGCTGGAGCCGGATCCTGCGCGAGCGCGGCGTCGCTGCGCTGATCGAGTCGATCACGATCGGCGAGGACCTCGTCGCCCGCGTGCTGGCCACGAGCGACGGCGAGCGCCGCCTGACCGACCTGCGCCACCTCGCCCAGCTCCTGCACCGCGCCGCCACCGCCGAACGCCTCGGGGTGACCGCGTTGCGGGGCTGGCTGGCCGAGCGAGTGGCCGAGGCCGAGCGCGAGGAGGGGGAGGAGGAGCGTGCCCGTCGCCTCGAGTCAGATGCCGAGGCGGTGCAGGTCCTGACCATTCACCGCAGCAAGGGGCTCGAGTTCCCGGTCGTCTACTGCCCGTTCCTGTGGGACCCGACGTGGATCCCGAACCAGGAGCCGGTGTCGTTCCACGACCCGGCGACCGGCAACCGGCACACGATCGACGTCGGGCTTGAGGGCCGTACGTTCCGGCACCATGCCGACCAGCATCGGATCGAGCAGCGCGGCGAGGACCTGCGCCTGGCCTACGTCGCGCTGACCCGGGCCAAGCACCAGGCGGTGATCTGGTGGGCGGGCTCGCGGGACAGCCGCGACTCGCCGCTCGGCCGGTTGCTGTTCGCCAAGGACGAGGACGGCAACATCGCCCCGTTCGGGAACTCCACCCCGGCCGACGCGGCAATGCTCGAGCGCTTGCGCGAGCTCGCCGCGCAGGCGCCGGGACGGATCGGCGTCGAGCGCGCGACGCTTGGGGCGCCGGTCTCGTGGAGCCCGCCGGTGCAGGCGCCGATCGAGCTGCGCGCGGCCCGCTTCGACCGTCGCCTCGATCTGTGGTGGCGCCGGACCTCCTACACCGACATCACCGCCGAGGCGCACGACCCGCTCGTAGGGAGTGAGCCTGAGCGGCCCGGGTTGAGCGACGAGCCCGAGGTGGCGACCCCGATCATCGTGCCCGAGAGCTCCACCGCGGTTCTGCCCCTTCCCGGGCTCGATCGGGAGTCCCCGCTCGGGACGATGCCGGTCGGCGTCGAGTTCGGCACCTTCGTCCACACCGTGTTCGAGGCGACCGACTTCGCCGCGGTCGACCTCGACGCCGAGCTATCCGAGCGGATCGCCGCGACGCAGTCACGCCGCGCGCTCGAGCTCGGCGATACCGCCGCGGCGATCGCCGGGCTGCGTGCGGCGATCGAGACGCCGCTCGGTGAGGTCATGGGTGGCAAGCGGCTGCGCGACATCCCCCGGCACGATCGCCTCGACGAGCTCGAGTTCGAGCTGCCGCTCGTCGGCGGCGACGAGCCGAGCAAGGCGCCGCCGTCAGGCGCCGCCGAGGATCCAAATTCGGTCACCCTCCAGGCGCTCGCCCGCGTCCTCCGCGTGCACCTTCCCGCCGACGATCCGATGGCGCGATACGCGGCTCGGCTCGAGGACCCGGCGCTTCGCTCCAGCCTGCGCGGATTCCTGACCGGCAGTATCGACCTCGTCGTCCGGCTCGACGGTCCGCGGTTCGCAATCGTCGACTACAAGACGAACTGGCTCGGTCCGGCCGACGAGCCGCTGACGCTCGAGCACTACCGACCCGACGCGCTCGCCGCGGAGATGTCGCGCGCCCACTACTGCCTCCAGGCGCTCCTCTACACGGCGGCGCTCCACCGTTACCTGCGCTGGCGCCTCCCCGCGTATGACCCGGAGCGCCAGCTGGCCGGCGTCCTGTACCTGTTCGTGCGCGGTATGGCCGGCGAGGCGGATGCCGGCGTGTTCGCGTGGCGTCCGCGACGGGCGCTCGTTGAGGCGCTCAGCGACCTGCTCGACGGGCGGCCTGGGTGAGCGCGGTCGCGGATTCATTCGAGGCCCGTTTCGCCACCGCGGCGAGCGGGCTCCTGCGCGCGTTCAACCAGGCAGGGCTGCTCTCGGCGGCCGACGTGCACGTCGCGTCGCGGCTCGCCGAGCTGACCGGGGAAGACCGCGAGGCGGTACTGCTGGCCGCTGCTCTCGCCGTCCGTGGTCCCCGGCTCGGGAACGTGTTCGTCGACCTCGCGACGATCCGTGACACCGCGGTTCTTGAATCGGAGGACGAGGAGGCGCCGGTCGACGTCACCGCGCTCCCGTGGCCAGCGCAGGCTGAGTGGACCGCCGCGGTCGCGACGAGCGCGCTCGTCGCGGTCGGCGAGGCCGAACCGGTCGCGAACCGCCCGCTGCGCCTG
>DATBYI010000675.1:0-2866 GCA_036513815.1 Solirubrobacteraceae bacterium | reverse complement strand
CAGCGACTGAGCCGGTCGATTGCCTCCGAGAAGAGGCCTTCGGTCAGCCCGGCTTCGCTCACGAGGGCTCGCGCGCGGGCCTCGATACCGAGCGCCGCATCCGTTCCCGCCGCCTGCGTACGTTCGGCAAGTCGCTCCACCGCCGCAGTGGCGAGCTCGATCCGGCCGCATCGGACGGCCGCCTCAGTCAGCTCGGGTAGGGACCACACCGAGACCATCAGCTCGTCCCGGGCGCTTGCGCTCTGGGCCGGGGCAAGGGCGGCTTCGTGCTGGCCGAGGCCGTTGTAGAGCAGGGCCGCCGCGTGTTCGGCGAATGTGAGCACCACTCCCTCGCTTCGTGCCGTCGCCGCCGCCGTACTTTTCTCGAACAGCTCCACCGCCTCGGCCTCGTCTCCCCGGCACCCGGCGAGCAGAACCCTCCCGAAGACCATCTCTGCTGCGCCGGTCGTATCGGCGATCTCGTCGGCCTCCTCCAGCAGTGCCGCGGCCGCCACGAGTTCACCCTCGAAGCAGCGCAGCAACGCGTGTAGGTTGAGCGCCAGCGGTAGCACGGCGAGCGCCCCGGCCTCGCGGGCGATCTGAACGTTGCGGGTGGCGAGCGCATGCCAGGTGTCGTCGTCGAACAGGTCCGGCGCGACTCGGCGAGCGATCCACGGCCACCGCACGTCCTGCCCCGGACGATGCCCCTCGTCGCGCACGGCGATCAGTGCCCGCTTGAGCGCCGAAGCGCTGGCGGCATATCCATCCGTAAACCGGATGGCCAGACCGTCCAGCAGGAGGTCCGTGGCTCGTCGAGCTCCCGGCCTGGCCGGGGCGTTGCGAGCGGCCTTTGCGGCAGCCGAGACGCCGCCGCCGAGGCGGCCCGCCACGCTCGCTGCTCGGAGCGCCTCGAGGTAGGTCTCGCGCGCCAGCCCGGGATCGAGCGACTCGAGCCGCCTGGCTGCATCTAGGAGGAGGGGAACGGCGTCTCCAGCATGTCTGCGATCCAGAGCGATCTGTCCGTGCACCCTCTGGAGCTGCGCGCGGTCGAATTCGTCAAGCGGCCCGTCTGCTGCCAAGGACAGGAGCGTCAACGCCTCCTGGGGCGCCCCAGCGAGCAGCTTGACGCCTGCGGCTTCCAGCGCCCGCCGTGCTCGCTTTCCGGGGTCGACGGTGAGATCGGTGGCGCGCTCGAGGAATGCCGCGGCGGCCGGGACTCCGCCCCGCGCCTGCGCCCGCCCAGCCGAACGCTCCAGCTCGTCGGCGACTTCCTCATCAGGCGCGATCGCCGCCCGGGCGAGGTGCCACGCCCGGCGGTCGGGATCGGCCTTAGCGTCGGTGGCCGCAGCCAGGGCTCGATGCGTGCCTCGCCGAGCCTCAGGCGACGCAGCCCGATAGATCGCGGAACGCAGCAGTGGGTGGCGGAAGGTGACGCGCGCGCCGAGCTCGAGCATGCCATCGCCGACGGCGGGGCCCACCGCATCGGTGGTGAGCCTGAGCTCCGCCGCCGCCCGCCACAGCAGTGCCGCCTCACCTGTCGGCTCGGCGGCGGCCAGCAGCAGGAGTCGTTGCGTGGCATCGGGCAGTTGCTCCACGCGGCGCCGGAAGCTTGCCTCGATCCTGGTCTGGAGCGGCGCCTCCCGTGGCAGGCCGAAGCCGCCCGCCAGCTCGGCGGGGGATAAACCACGCGGCAGCTCGAGCAAGGCGAGGGGGTTGCCGCGCGCCTCGGCCAGGATCCGGCCGCGGACGCGCTCGTCCAGGGGGGCGCCGATGACCGAAGCGAGCAGGTGGCGGGCGTCCGCGTCCGAAAGGCCCTGGAGGCGCAGATCCGGGAGCCGGGCGAACTCGTCAGGCTCGAGCGGCTCACGGACCGCGAACAGGAGGACGACCGACTCCGCCTTCACCCGCCGTGCCACGAAGGCCAGCACCTGGGCGGAGGAACGATCGAGCCACTGGGCGTCGTCGATCAAGCACAGAAGCGCCCGTTCGTCGGCCGCCTCGGACAGCAGGCTGAGCACCGCGAGACTGATCAGGAATCGATCGGGCCGGGGCCCCGAGCTCAGCCCGAACGCGGTCCCAAGCGCATCGCGCTGTGGGACCGGCAAGCTGCCGAGGCGGTCCAACAGCGCCCCACACAATTGGTGTAGGCCCGCGAACGGTAGCTCCATCTCCGATTCCTCCCCGGCCGCGCGGACAACCCGGAAGCCCTCGGCTGAATCGGCGGCGTAATCGACGAGCGCCGTCTTTCCTGTCCCGACTGTGCCCCGCAGCACCACGACACCGCTGTCGCCTCCCTTCGCGCTGGAGAGAAGCCGATCAAGCTGTGCGCATTCTCCGCTGCGCCCGATCAGCGCGGGCTTGCCGTTCCCGTCCGTCGTGATGCTCATCTCGGTGGCACCCGTGTCGTTCGCCCGGCGCGGATCGGGCGCTAACCGCCGGAGACCATCGCCACGATCCGTATCTCGCCGGCTCCCTCGGCCAGCGGCCGTTCCAGACCGCCCTGCTCGCGAACGTCGGTTCCGTCGACGTACACATTCAGATGCCGATTCAACTCGCCTCGCTCGTTGAAGAGGAGGTCGGCCACTGGTAGCGCGCGCAAGGCGTCCCCGGCGGTCTCCGCCTCGAGCTCGAAGCGCCTACGACCCTCCGCCTGCGCGGCGAGCATGGTCGGCACCACTACCTGGACCATTGCGTGACCTCGACCGACAGGATCGGCGGAAGGTGTCGTACCGCCTCGACCCACACCTCGCCGTCCGCGAGCGCGAAGAACGAGCCGCTCTGAGTGCCGAAATAGAGCGACCCGGCGTCATACGCAGACGCCTCCCGAAGCACAGCCGCCCAGGCCTGCTTGGGTAGGCCGTCGGCCATCAGCTCCCACGTCTCCCCG
>DATBYI010000674.1:0-5513 GCA_036513815.1 Solirubrobacteraceae bacterium | reverse complement strand
CGGGTCGCCGCTCGCGCCGGGTCCGGCGCGGTGGCGCGGGAACACGACGACGGCCGCGCCGACAGCGAGCGCGTCGCCTTGAAGTCCGGGCATCTACGGCCGCGGCGCCGCAGCCGCGAGCGCGTTTTGTGCGTCAATCAGTTCGGCCGCGGTTGTCGGCCACGTCGGCTGGGTCATAAGCGCACACCCGGTAATCCTCCCGACTCGAGAGCGCCGAAAGTACCCATATATGGCGTCGAACCGCCATTCACCGCGGCGGTGGCGCCGAGTGTGCGGCTATACCCCACGTGAGTGCGGGCGAAGGGTTATGCGCCGGAGGCCGTGGCGGCCAGCGTCGGTGACGCGAGTGTGCGCGGTGGCGCGGTGGTCGAGCGGACGACGAGCGTCGGCTCGATCAGGCGCACCTCGTTGGCCCGCCGGTCGTCGATCCGGTCGAGGAGCAGTTCGAGCGCGAGGCGGCCCATCTCGGTGCGCGGCTGATCGACCGTGGTCAGCGAGACGTGGGCCAGGTGGGCGATCGAGATGTTGTCGTAGCCGACGATTGAGACATCGTGCGGCACCTCGACGCTGGCGCGGTCGAAGCCGCCGAGCAGTCCGGCCGCGACCATGTCGTTGGCGGCGAAGACCGCCGTCGGGAGCTGGGGTAGACGGAGGAGCTCGCCGGCGGCGTTGACGCCGGCCTCCTCGGTGAAGTCGCCCGGGATGACGAGCGCGTGGCGCGCGAGCCGGTTGCTACGCATCTCGCGCAGAAAGGCCGAGCGACGCTGTGGCCCGCCGGCGCCGCTGCCGCCGTCGACGTGGGCGATGCGCTCGTGGCCGAGGCCGATCAGGTGATCGATCACGAGCCCGGTCCCGTGGGCCTCGTTGATCAGCACCGTGTCGGCGTTGGCGCCCCGCACGCTGCGACCGACCATCACGAGTGGCGCTTCGGCAGCTGCCGCGACGATGTCGCCGGTGGGCATGCGCGGGCTGACCAAGATGATGCCGCTGACGCGGTGCTCGAGCAGAGCCGAGAGCGCGGCACGCTCGCGCCGGGCCTGCCGGCCGCCGGCCGCTAGCAGCAGCTGGTAGCCCAGCTGCGACGCGAGCTCCTCGACGCCACCCGCGATCTCCGCGAAGAACGGGTTGCGCAGGTCGTCGAGGATGACGCCGACCGTCTTTGTCCGCCGGCTCGCGAGGCTTCGCGCCATCGCGTTGGGCCGGTACCCGAGCTTGGCGGCGACGGCGAGCACGCGCCGCCGGCGCTCCTCGGACACGTTCGGCCGCTCGCGCATGACGAGCGACACGAGCGCCCGCGAAACCCCCGCCTCGCGCGCCACGTCCTCCATGGTGGGAGCTTGCCGGGACAGGGGGTGGCGCGGTGACATCGCGGGCGGTGACGTTACTTAGAGCGCGACACCATTGCAATCGTGTTAGCGCGCTCTATCAACAACGGTCGGAGTTGGGGTGTTCTGACGCGCCGGCCGTGTGGACGACCCGCGGTTCGGTGGTGTGTTCGACGACGGGCCACCGTTGGGGTTAGCGCCGGTGATGTGGGCGACGCGCCACCGCTCGGCCCAAGCCCGGGCTTTGGCGTCTCATCCACTTCTAGTGTGGACGACGCGCCACCGCTCGGGTACAAGCGCGAGCTGTGGCGTCTCATCCACTTCTAGTGTGGATCACAGGCCACACCCCCGTCCGTGGCAGGGCAGTGGCGCGTGGTCCACACGGGTGGGGCGTGTGGTTCCTCGCGGGTGGGGCGCGTGGTCCACACGGGTGGGGCGCGTGGTCCACACGGGTGGGGCGTGTGGTTCCTCGCGGGCGCCCCCGCGTGGTTCCTCGTGGGCGGTGGTGGGTGGTCCACACGGGCGGGGCGCCTGGTCCCTCGCGGGCGGTGGCGCGTGGTCCCTCGCGGGCGCCCCCGCGTGGTCCCTCGCGGGCGCCCCCGCGTGGTCCACGAGGCGGGTGCGCGGCGCAGACGGGGCGGACCATGTGGCGGTGAAGGCGCCGGGATTCTCGCGGCCGGACCCTTGACTTCGCCGGAACGGGCGGGATATAGTCGCGCCTCCGTTCGTTAGAGCGCTCTAATCGCGAAGGGCAATTAGAGCGGTCTATCGCCGGGGAGAGAGAGGGAGATCAGAGAATGGAAGCGACGCACGCGAGCTCCAGCGGCGCCCCGGCGCCGATCGAGGCGCGGCTGGCCGGCGCGCCGATCTCGTGGGGCGCGTGCGAGGTGCCGGGGTGGGGTGTGATGCCCACGCCCGAGTTGGTGCTCGGAGAGATGGCGACGCTCGGACTGCGCGGGACGGAGCTCGGGCCGCCGGGGTTCCTGCCCGAGGACCCGGCTCAGGTTTCCGCGCTGCTGGCGAAGCATGACTTGACGCTGGTGGGCGGGTTTGTTCCGCTCGTCCTTCATGAGTCGCGCGCGGATCAGGCGATCGAGGAGGCGCGCCGGGCGGCGCGGCTGATGAGCCAGGCGGGGGCGGGCATGCTCGTCATCGCCGCCGTGCAGGACGTGCAGTGGAGCGCGCCGGGCGAGCTCGACGATGCGGCCTGGCGCCGGCTCGGCGAGCACTGCACCACGGTGGCGTCGCTCGCGTCCGAGTACGGGATGACGGTCGCGCTGCATCCGCACGTGGGAACACTGGTCGAGACGGCCGAGCAGGTCGAGCGCGCGCTCGAGGTGGTCGAGGTGGGGTGGTGCCTCGACACCGGTCACCTGCTGATCGGTGGCGTTGACCCCGTGCTGTTCGCGCGCGCGAACGGCGAGCGCGTCGTTCACGTGCACCTCAAGGACGTCGACTCCGCTCTCGCGGCCGACGTCCGAACCGGGAGGCGTTCGTTGCTCGACGCCACCCGCCGCGGTTTGTTCAGGGCGCTGGGCCAGGGTGACGCTCGGATTGCCGACGTCATGGACGCCCTAAAGGAGCACGGGTACGACGGTTGGCTCGTGCTCGAGCAAGACACCGCCAACCAGGCGCCGCCATCAGGCGCCGCCGACCGTTCGACCACCGGAGATGAGCCGACGGTGGCCGGCGGACCGATGCGCGACGCTCGCAGGAGCATCGCCTTCCTTCATGACACGGCTCGGACGACGGAGGAGATCAATCGATGAGACGACTGTCACGCAGTCTCGGTGTCCTCGCCGCGCTGGGTGTCACGGTCCTGGCGCTGGCGGCTTGCGGCAGCAGCTCGAGCAAGAGCTCGAGCAAGGGCACCACAACCAACGCGGTGAACATCGCGGCCAGCACTGGGGCGAAGGTATGCCCGTACAAGTTCGCGCTGATCACCCACGGCGACAACGGCAGCTTCTGGAGCGTCGTCTACAAGGGCGCCAGGGACGCCGCGGCCGATCTGGGCTGCACGCTGACCGAGGTCTACGGCTCGCAGCAGCAGGGCCAGGCCGAGCCCGATGACAACGCCGAGAACGCCCAGATCCAGGACGCGATCAACGCGCACGTCGACGGGATGGCGGTGTCCGATCACGATCCGGCGCTGATGAACCCGACGCTGGCCAAGGCGGCCGCGGCGGGGATCCCGGTCGTGTTGCTGAACGCGGGCTGCGACGACACGGACATCGCGGCGAGTCACGCGCTCACCTGCGTCGGGCAGCCGGAATCGCTGGCCGGAGAGGCCGCGGGGTCCGAGTTCAAATCGCTGGGTGCGACGAACGTCCTGTGCGTCATCCACCAGTCGGGTCAGAACCTGCTCGACCGCTGCAACGGCATCGCGCAGGCGCTCGGGGTCGGCTCGCAGTGCAAGAGCGGCTCGGCGCCGTCGTCGGGTCCCGCCTGTACCGAGCTGACGCTGTCGACGCCGAACGCGGCGTCCAATCCGCAGCAGGCGATCGGACAGGTGACGGCGTACCTCCAGACCCACACCGGGGTCAACGCGGTGATGACGCTCAACAACGCGATCGGGACGGCGCTCGTCACGAGCAATGCGCCGAACAAGCCCAAGATCGCGACGTTCGACCTGAACTCCGGTGTCCAGGCCGACATCCAGAACGGGTCGATGTCGTTCGCGATCGACCAGCAGCAGTACCTCCAGGGCTACCTGCCGATCGTGTTCCTCGACCTGTTCAAGCGCAAGAACGGCCAGACCGTGGGCGGCGGCACCACCGTCGCGAGCGGGCCGCTCATCGTGACCAAGTCGAACATCGGCAAGGTCTCGGCGGCGATCGCGGCCGGACAGGACTGACGCGGAGTAGGAAACTAAGGTCACCGGGCGGGCGGGCCGTCCCGCCCGGTGGCAAACGCTCGGACTGGAGCCCAGCTACCCACCCCCCAATATGAGTGCCACATCACCTCCGATAGCAACACCGCCCGGGGCAGCGCAAGACGAACGGCTGGTTCCGATCAGCCGAATCACGCGGACGCTCCGGCGCCCCGAGCTGGGTTCGCTGCTCGGCGCGGTGTTCGTGTTCATCCTGTTCGCGATCACCGACGCGAGCTCGAACCATCTCTGGCTCAAGCAGACCGGCATCGCCGCGTGGACGCAGCAGGCCGCCTTCTTCGGGATCGTCGCTGTCCCGGTGGGCCTGCTGATGATCGGGGGTGAGTTCGACCTGTCGGCCGGGGTCATGACCGGCGTCACCGCGATCGTCATGGCGCTGCTGGTCGGCAAGTACCACTGGGATACGTGGGTGGCGATGGTGGCGACGATCGCCTTCGCCGTGCTCGTCGGCCTGGTCAACGGTTACCTCGTGGTGTTCACGAAGCTCCCGAGCTTCATCGTCACGCTCGCCACCTTCTTCGTCCTGCGAGGCGCGAGTACCGGCGGGGTGCTGCTGCTGAACAGCGGGAGCACGCAGATCAGCGTGACCGCGCCGCACCCCGCGGGCCTGAGCAGCGCCAAGTCGGTCTTCGGCAGCTCGTTCTTCTCGAGCGGCGCGCTCCCGAGCGGCTACTCGACGGCGATCCTCTGGTTCATAGGGGTGACGATCTTCGCCACGTGGGTGCTCAGTCGGACGACGTTCGGCAACTGGATCTTCGCCTCCGGCGGCGATCAGAACGCGGCCCGAAACGTCGGCGTGCCCGTCAACCGCACCAAGATCGTGCTGTTCCTAGGAACGGCACTGGGCGCGGCGCTGGTCGGGATCATCTCGTTCACGCAGGCCGCGTCGGCCGTCTCGGAGCAAGGCGTCGGCTACGAGTTCTTCTACATCATCGCGGCGGTGGTCGGCGGCTGTCTGCTAACCGGCGGCTACGGCTCGGCGATCGGCGCAGCCCTCGGTGCGTGCATCATCGGGATGGCGTTCGAGGGAGTTATCTACGCCAACTGGGACAGTTCGTGGAACTTCGCGTTCCTCGGCGTGATCCTGTTCCTGGCCGTGATCGTGAACACCCTCATCTACCGACGGGCACTGCGAGCGCGGCGATGAGCGAAGGAGGGTCAGCTATGGCCGAGACGAGGACGCCCATGCTCGAGGTGCGGTCGGTCTCCAAGTACTTCGGGAGCGTCAACGCGCTCGAGGACGTCAGCCTGTCCGTCTACCCCGGCGAGGTCACCTGCGTGCTCGGCGACAACGGCGC
>DATBYI010000673.1:0-6324 GCA_036513815.1 Solirubrobacteraceae bacterium | reverse complement strand
TCCCCGCCCGCAGCGCGCTCAACAGTGTGTTCCTGCACCACTGCGTCGAAGCCGGGCTCGACCTGGCCATGGTCAACCCCAACCACATCACGCCGTACGGCGAGATCCCGCCCGAGGAGCGCGAGCTCGCCGACGACCTCGTCTTCAACCGCCGCGATGACGCCCTCGAGCGCTTCATCGCCCACTTCGAGTCAAAGGGCGAATCCGAGGTCGAGGCCGAGAAGGCCGATCCGACCGCCGGGATGGAGCCTGAGGAGGCGCTGCATTTCCACATCCTGCGCCGCAAGAAGGAAGGCGTCGAGGACTGGATCGACCGCAGCGTCGAGAAGATCGGCGCGGTCCCGACGCTCAACGACGTGCTGCTGCCCGCCATGAAGGAGGTGGGCGACAAGTTCGGCGCCGGCGAGCTGATCCTGCCCTTCGTGCTCCAGTCGGCCGAGGTGATGAAGCGCGCCGTCGCCCAGCTAGAGCACTACCTCGACAAGATCGAGGGCTACACGAAGGGCACCGTGGTGCTGGCGACGGTGTTCGGCGACGTGCACGACATCGGCAAGTCACTCGTCAACACGATCCTCACCAACAACGGCTACAGCGTCGTCGACCTCGGCAAGCAGGTCCCGATCCAGACGGTCATCGACGCCGCCGTCGAGCACAAGGCGACCGCGATCGGGCTGAGCGCACTTCTCGTCTCGACCTCCAAGCAGATGCCCGCCTGCGTCCAGGAGCTTCATTCCCAGGGGCTCGAGTTCCCGCTGCTCGTCGGTGGCGCGGCGATCAACCGCAACTTCGGTCTGCGCATCCTGTACCCGAACGGCACCGAGTCCGACGACGTGTACGAGGCGGGCGTGTTCTACTGCAAGGACGCGTTCGAGGGGCTGGCCAAGATGGACCAGCTGGTCGACGCCGACGCGCGGGCCGCCTTGGTTGCCAAGGTCCGAGAGGACGCCAAGCGGCTGCGCGAGCGACCCGAGAAGACCGACGACGACGCGCCCCCGGTGACCGATGCGTCGGTCCGCGCCGCCGTAGCCGCCGACAATCCGGTCCCCGAGCCGCCGTACTGGGGCGTGCGCGAGATCGAGATCGACATGGATGCGGTCTACCGCCACCTCGACACGCACGTCCTGTTCAAGCTTCATTGGGGCGGGCGCGGCGTCAAGGGCGACGAGTGGCAGCGCCTTGTCTCCGAGGACTTCAAGCCGCGACTCGAGCGGATGTGGCGCGAGCAGACCTACCTGCGCCCGCGCGCGCTGCTCGGCTACTTCCCGTGCAACTCGGACGGCAACGAGCTGATCGTCTGGGATCCGGACGGGGTGGGTGGGTCCCAAAAAAAGGAACTTCACCGGCTCGTCTTCCCGCGGCAACCGCGCCACGACCGAATCTGCCTCGCCGACTTCTACCGTCCGCTTGGGTCGGGCGAGGTCGACGTGGTGGCGATCCAGGCGGTGACCGCCGGCGACGAGGTCACCGAGCTGATGGCCAAGCTCGAGGCCGAGGGCGAGTTCGCCGAGCAGCTGTTCGTCCACGGGCTCGGCGTGCAGACGGCCGAGGGCATGGCCGAGTGGCTGCACGGACGCGCGCGCGCCGACCTCGGTATCGAGCCGGCGCAGGGCCGGCGGTACTCGTGGGGCTATCCCGCCTGTCCCGAGCAGTCAGAGCACGAGAAGGTGTTCGCGCTCCTCGACGCGCCGTCGATCGGCCTGCGCCTGTCCGGCGGGTACGCGGTCGAGCCCGAGCAGTCGACGCTCGCGATCGTTGCCCACCACCCGCAGGCCGTCTACTTCGGGATGAAGTCGGGCTTCCTGCCCAAGACCGACCGGCAGGCGGCCGACGAGCTCATCGCCGGCAGCGAGAAGGACCCCACGCGGCTCTCCGAGCTCACCGACGCCGATCCCGAGCCGATGGCCGACGGCGGCGCCGGCGAGGGCGAGCCGGCGATGGCCGAGGCGTAGCGCCCGCGCCGTAGCGCCCGCGCCTCAGCCGGGCCCGAACTGGGACCGCGTCCGGGCGCCGAGTTCCACGTGGAGCGCGTAGCGTTTCCCGTCCAAGCCGATGACCGCCAGCTCGAGTGTTCGAGAACCCGTGCCTCCGCCGACGACGTAGGGCACGCGGGGAACGCTCACGCCGTCAAGCGTCGCCGTGTACAAGAGCCCCGCGCTGGATTGCGGGGGGCCCAGCCGGCGGTTCAGGGCCCGAACGATGTCCCGCGCCGAGGGCAGCCTGATCGGCTGTCCTTGCCGGTTGAAATCCCGCGCTCCAAGCAGGCCGTAGAGCGCCAACCAGTCCTCGGCGAGCTGTTGGCGGGCGAGGAACGGCCCGGGCGACGGCGTTGAGGCCAGCCGCCGACGCCACGCCGGCGTGAGACCCGCCTGGGAGAACAGCGTCGCGGTCGCAAACTGGGGCCGGCCGCCGCCGACCACGAACGCCTGGCAACGCGTCAGCTGCCTCGGGGCCGGTGCCTCCATACGGACCGTCACCGAGGAGGCCTCCTGCGCCCAGATTGCGTCCCCACCCCATCCGTTGAGCAGGCCGCCCCGCTTGGTGTAGCAGGCGAGCGAAACGCGGGCGCCGCGGACGAATTCGAGCACGACCGGATCGCTGCTCGTGACGGTCAGCGTCCTGGCGGCGATCGTGTAGGTCGTTTGCGGATCTCCGGCCGCCGTGGCCGAGATCACCGCGGCGCGCGCCGCGGACGTGCCGAAAGCGAGGCCGGCCGCAGCGGCCAGACCGACCAGGCCGGCCCGTGGGATGGGGCGCATGGTCTACGAGCGTGCGCGGGCGGCGGCGGCGCTCGCCGTCCCGGTCCCGGCGCGTGAGCTCGGGCGCGCCGGCAGCTTGACCGGCGTCGTGTGCATCGCGCGCAGCCGGACCTCCCGCCAGGACATCCCCTCCTTGAGCAGCGCCGGCATGCCCATCACGATCGCCGTCGTCACCTCGACGGCCTGGAGGATCACGCCGTAGGCGACGCCGTCGCCGTAGCCGACATGCCAGCCGGTGTGGAGGACCGCGGCGCAGGCGGCCTGGAACACGCCCAGGTTGGCCGGCGTGGCGGGGAGCACCGCGGTGATGTTCACCGCGAACAGGACGGCGGCCGCGGCGCCGATGCCGGCGTGCTTGTCGAGCCCGAGGGCGACGAGTAGCACCCAGCAGGAGAGGCACTGCAGCGCCCACGCTGACAGCTGGGCGCCCGCCGCGATCGCGCCGAGACGCGGCCGGCGGAACACGATCAGGCCGGCGCGCACGCGGGCCAGCGCCCCCCGGATCGCGGCCGCGACCACGTGCAATCGCGAGGGGGAGCGGTCGGGTGCGGCGCGCAGGAGCACCGGCACGAGCAAAACCAGGATCAGCAGCACGAGGGGCGCGATCGCCGCCACCACCAGCGCATCCTGATGGCCGTTGAACAGGTCGACCGAGGAGAACATGATCGCGCCGAGGACGATCAACGCGACGATGTTCAGCAGCGTCTGCGACACCACCGTGCCGAGCACGATGGGTAGGTTCTCGCGCGGGTGGCCGGTTCTTCGCGCCACGACGAGCGCACGCGAGGGCTCACCCAGGCGGGCCGGCAGGGTCGAGGACATGAGTACGCCGATGAAAGTCCCCTGGGCGGCGTCGGCGAACCGGACCCGCGCCCGGGGCAGCGCCGCACGCAGGATCGCGTGCCACGAGATGGCGCGGACCGCCATCGCGCTGCACATGATGGCCAGGCCGAGCAGGACGAGCGTGGGGCTGGCGGTGATCAGGGCCGAGGCGATGTTGGCCAGCCCGATCTTCCGAAGCGCCAGCACCGCGAGCGTGGCGCCGCCGAGCGACACGGCAGCGACCCCGATTCGGCGGGCCACTCCGAGCGCCTTGCTGTGGCGCTCGGGACCGGTCAGCTCGGGCTCGAGGCTGGGCAGCCGCTGGGCCGGCACGTGCGGCTTCAGATCTGCGGCGCGCAGGCCCACGCGGACCGCAGCCCGCTGCCGCGCCGTGGCCGGCTCGGGAATCTGGATCGCCTCCTCGTAGGCCTCCATCACCTGGGCGGCGACGCGCGGCCAGGCGAAGCGGTCGGCACCGAGCGCGGCGGCTCGGGCCATCGCGGCGCGCCGCACCGGCTCTTCCCACAGGTCGCGCAGGGTCTCGGCGAGGGCCTGGGCATCGCCCCGCGGGACGAGCACGCCGTCAACTCCGTCGCGGACCACGTCGCGGTAGCCGGCGATGTCGGAGGCGATAACCGGCGTACCGGCCGCGAACGCCTCGGTCAGCACCATGCCGAAGCTCTCTCCCCCCAGCGACGGCGCGCACAGTACGTCTGAGCGCTCGAGCTCGATCCGCTTGGTCTCGTCGTCGACCTTGCCGAGCACCCGCACGTCGCGCATGTCGAGCATGAGCGGCGAGAGCTCGTTCAACGACGGTCCGATGACCGTCAGCTCGGTGGGGATGTGCTCGCGGAGCGCCTCGAACGCGCGCAGCAGGAGCGGCAGCCCCTTGCGCTCGACGGCCTGCCCGACAAACACGATCCGCAGGCGATCGCCCTGGGGCGCAAGCGCGGCCAGCGCCGCCCGCTGTGGGTCGACGTGGACCCCGTTCGGGATCACGACGTAGTGGCCGCCGAAAAACCGCCGGGCCGTCCACGCGGCCGCCTCGGAGACGGCGATCCTGACGTGCAGGCGGTTCAGCATGCGACGAGCGCCGAGCACGTTGGCGATGTTGTTGGAGACCCGGTTCTCGTTATAGGTATGGAACGTCCCGACGACGGGCAGGGGCGTGTTGTCGGTGACGCACCAGGGGGCCACCGGAGCCAGTGGCTCGTGGACGTGGACGACGTCGTAGCCGCCCGTGCGGAGCTCCTGGTTGACGGTGGCCATGGCGTAGCCCGAGACCGAGATGTTCGAGACGGCCTGATTTGCCTTCAGCGACAAGGTGCGACCGAGCGAGACGAGATAGTCGGGCGTCTGCCCACCGGGAATCGGCTGCGGGTCGGCGCCGCGGTGCAGGATCGAGCTGAAGCGGTCGGGCGGGTCGAAGGGCGCCAGAACGCGGACGTGATGGCCGTCAGCGATGAACGTCTCCGCCAGGGCCTCGATGTGCCTCGTCACACCCCCCGGATACGTCCACGAGTACGGCGACAGGATCGCTACTCGCATGCCCACATATGGTAAAGCCTGTGATTAAGGACGACCTTATGCCCCGGGCTCGTCACCGGACCGTGCGTATCATCATCCAAGCATGCCCGTTCGCCATTTCGTCAAGTACACCTTCCTGAAGGTCGACCCGGCGTGGCGCCGGCTCGACGATGAGCGCCGCGCCACCGACAAGCGCGAGTTCATCGCCGCCTGTGAGGACTTCGCCGACGGCCACCTCCTGCGTTCGTTCTCGCTCGTCGGGACGCGCGGCGACGCCGACCTGATGCTGCTCAGCCAGGCCCAGAACCTGGATCGCCTCCACGAGTTCCACGTGGTCCTGGCCCAGAGCGGCCTGATGAAGTGGTGCGAGATTCCGTACTCCTTTCTCGCTATGACCAAGCCGTCGGAGTACTCGGAGGAGTCGCGACTCGAGGTCCGCCCGGCCCACGGCAAGTACCTGTTCGTCTATCCGTTCGTCAAGACGCGCGCCTGGTACGCGCTGCCCGCCGACGAGCGCTGGCGGATCATGCAGGACCACATCAAGGTCGGACGCGAGTACCCCTCGGTCGATCTCAACACCAGCTATTCGTTCGGCCTCGACGACCAGGAGTTCGTGGTCGCGTTCGAGACCGACAACCCGGCCGATTTCCTGGACCTGGTGCAGCGGCTGCGCACGACCGAATCGAGCTCCTACACGCTGCGCGACACCCCCACCTTCACGTGCATCTCGTGCTCGGTCGAGCGCGCCTTGGGTGCGCTCGACGGCGCCGCGCTGACCGTGACGGAGTCGGCGTAGCGGCGAGTGCTGGTTGGCGAGAGCGTCTGAACAATCCGCCGTCGAGGCGCTCCGCGAAGCCGATCCTGTCCTGCGTCAGGTGATCGACGAGGTCGGTCCGATCGGGGATTTCTTCGCCGGGCGTCCGAGCGATCACTACGGCACACTCGTCCGCTCGATCGTCGGGCAGCAGCTCTCGACGGCGTCCGCCGAAGCCATCTACAAGCGGTTGATCGAGCGGTTCGGAGGCCACGTGCCAACGCCCGAGGAGGTCCTGGCTGACGATCCCGACGAGCTGCGCACCGCCGCGGGCCTCAGCCACGCCAAGGTCAAGTACCTGCGCTCGCTGGCCGAGCACATCGTCGACGGTTCGCTTCAACTCGACCGCCTCCACGACCTCTCGGACGAGCAGGTGACCGCCGAGCTCGTGTCCGTCGACGGGAT
>DATBYI010000672.1:0-8711 GCA_036513815.1 Solirubrobacteraceae bacterium | reverse complement strand
GGCCGCAAGGGCGGCGAGGCCCTGGTCGGGACTGAACCCCGCCCGCGCCAGGGCTGCCGTCGTATCGTGGCCCTCCGCGATCGCGGCTAGCAAGGGACGGAGCTCCGGAGCTGGCTCCGCGCGCCGCTCGACGGCTTGCCGCACCCCGGCGCCGTATAGATGGTCGAGGACGTCCTGGGTCCCGCGCACCAGGCACGCCCCGGTCGCCAGCAGCGCGTTCGACCCCGCAGCCTGCGGCGTCGTCACCCGCCCGGGAACGGCGCCGACGGGCCGCCAGAGCTCTTGCGCCACGCGGGCCGTGACGAGCGAGCCGGAATGCTCGCGCGCCTCCACGACGACCGTCATCGCCGCGAGCGCCGCAATGATGCGGTTACGCGCGAGGAACATCCACCGGCGGACGCTCGTGCCGGGACCGAGCTCGGACACGGCGAGGCCGCCGGCGACGATCCGGCGGTGAAGCGCTCGCTTGCCGGCGGGGTAGGGGCGGTGGGCCGGGCCCGGGAGCACGGCGATCGTGGGACCGCCCGCTTCCAGCGCGCCGGCATGCGCCGCCGAATCGACCCCGGCGGCCATGCCGCTGACAACGGTGATCCCGGTCACCGCGAGCCCTCGCCCGAGCGAGCGCGACACGTCGAGACCATAGGGCGACGCACGACGCGACCCGACGATCGCCACCAGCTCGCCGGCCACGAACTCGAGCAGCCGGTTCAACCCGCCGGCGACGTGGAGAACGGCCGGCGGCGCCGTCAACCGCCGGAGCGCAAGTGGGTACATCGGATCGCATGCGCACATCGTCTCCAGGCCCGCCGCGTCCGAGCGTGACCTGACGGCGTCGAGATCCAGCGCCTCGAGCTGCCGGCCCACGTGCTCCCGCTCACGACCGCCCATGGCCGAGAGGAGCTTCTCGTCGTCCAGCTCGAGAACCCGCTCGACCTGGCCGCGAACGCGATCGATGTGCCCGGCCAGCCGACTCAGCAGCCACGTCCGCGCCAGGCACCGGTTGCACGCTCCAGCCACGATCGCTCACGCCGCCAGCATCGTCTCGGCCGCGCTCCGCTGGCGCAGGCTGAGCGCCGTCAGCAGGTCGGTCTCGCTGATCGCGCCGTGCTCCTCCAGATCGGCGATGGTCTGCGCGACGCGCACGACGCGATGGCGCCCGCGGGCGCTCAGCGCCCCGACCGCATAGGCCTGCGAGAGAGCGCGCTCCGCCTCCGCCTCGAGCCGGACGTGGCGCCGGACCACACGGGCGTCCATCTCGCCGTTGCAGCGCGCCGCCGTGCCTCGGAGCCGGTGGTGCTGTCGCTCGCGCGCCTGAGCCACGCGCTCGCGTGCATGGTCGGATGACGTCGCCGGTGGCGCCCCGAGCTCGTCCTCGGTCGGCCGCTCGACGTTGATCAGCAGGTCCATCCGGTCGAGCAGCGGACCGCTCAGACGACGCTGGTGGCGGCGTAGGTCCGCGTCGCCGCACCGGCACCGATCCCCCACGCCGGCGAATCCGCATGGGCACGGGTTGGTGGCGGCGACGAGCATGAAGCGCGTCGGGAAGACCAGCGCGCGCTGTCCGCGCACGATCGTGACGCATCCGTCCTCGAGCGGCTGGCGCAGCGCGTCGAGGCTCGAACGCTGGAACTCGGCCAGCTCGTCGAGAAAAAGGACGCCGTGGTGGGCGAGGCTGGCCTCCCCGGGACGCGGTGGCGAGCTCCCGCCGACGAGCCCCGCCGACGAGATCGTGTGGTGCGGCGCGCGAAAAGGACGGGCCCGCACCAACCCCGAGGCCTGCAGCCCGGCGACGCTGTGGATCCGCGTCACCTCGATCGCCTCCACCCTCGCCATCGCCGGCAGGATCGACGGGATCCTCCGGGCGAGCATCGTCTTCCCGGTCCCGGGCGGCCCCTCGAGGAGCAGGTTGTGGGCGCCGGCGGCGGCGATCTCGAGCGCGAGGAGCGGTGCGGCGTGTCCCCTCACGTCGGCCAGATCGGGCTCGGAGGTCGCGACGCCGACGTCGGTGGCGGGTGGGGGCAGCGGCGGCGGGGCGGCGCCGGTGACGACGTCGGCCGCGGCCCGGAGGGTGCCGACGCCGGCGATCTCGAGCCGGTCGACGAGGGCCGCCTCACGGGCGCGCTCGCGCGGCACGATCAGCCGCTCGAGCCCGGCGCGGCGCGCACCCTCGGCGACGGCGAGGGCACCCGGCGAGTCGCGCAGCTCACCGCTCAGCGACAGCTCGCCGAACACGGCGTAGCGGGCGAGCGGTGCGGCGGGGACCTGGCCGCTCGCGGCCAGGATCGCGATCGCCAGCGCGGCGTCGAAGCCCGGTCCCACCTTGCGCAGGAACGCCGGCGCGAGGTTGGCGGTGATCCGAGTCTGCGGGAACTCGAAGCCCGAGTTGAGGATCGCCGAGCGGACCCGGTCGCGCGACTCGCGAACCGCGGCGTCGCCGAGCCCCACGATCGTGAACGCGGGCAAGCCGGGGCGGATGTCGACTTCGACCGAGACGTGGCGCGGATCGATGCCGTCAATCGCGAACGTGGCGATGCGGGCGAGCATCGGGCCAACCTACGCATGATCGCGTCACAGGTGGTCAACGCGACGTTCCAATTCTGCGCAGCCCACTCCCCCGCGCCTGCGCAGAATTGTGACGCGCCGTGACCCACATGTAACGAGACGAGGCCTAGCGTTTTCGGCATGTCCGCAGACCACCGCCCGGAGCTCGGCCGCCGGGGCGAACAGCTCGCCGCCGAGCATCTCGTCCGACGTGGATTCGAGATCGTCGAGCGCAACTACCGCACCCGGTGGGGCGAGCTCGACATCGTCGCGTTCGACGGGCGCACGTTGGCCTTCTGCGAGGTCAAGACCCGGCGCATGGCAGCCGGTGGGGTCAGCCCACTCGAGGCGGTGCGGTCGCTCAAGCGATCCCGCGTGCGCAAGATGGCGGGAAGCTGGCTGATCGAGCGGACCGACCGTCCGCACGCGGACAACCTCCGCTTCGACGCAATCGGGGTGACGTTCGACCTGGCCGGCCGACTGGTCAGCCTCGAGCACCTGGAGGGCGCCTTCTAGGAGAGAACTACTTCATCGAAAGCAGCCGCCTCGTCCAGGGCCAGCTGCTGATACGCCATCGACTGGAATGACAGGCGGTGCAGCGGCGATACGCCGAGCCGCTCGATCGCGTCGCGATGCTCGGGGGTTGAGTAACCCACGTGCTGGGCGAACTCCCACCCGGGGTGGGCGGCGTCCGCGCGGCGCATGTAGCGGTCGCGGGTCTCCTTGGCGATCACGGACGCTGCGGCGATCGCGGCGCTCTTGGCGTCGCCGTCGACGACCGCGCGCTGGCTGTATCCGGTTGCCGCCACCGGGAAGCCGTCGCTCAGGCAGATGCACCCTTCGCACGCCACCTTCGAGAGCGCGTCGCGCAGGGCTGCGAGATTCGTCTTGTGCAGGCCCCGGGCGTCGATCCCGGGCGCGCAGCGCGAGACGATCGCGACCTTCGTGGCGATCCGGAGGATCACCGGGAAGAGCTCGGCGCGGCCCTCCGGCGTCTGCTGCTTGGAGTCGTTCAGGTCTCCGAGCGCGCGCACCTCGGCCGGCCCGAGGCGCTCCAGGTCGAATAGGACACCCGCGGCCACGAGGGGTCCAGCGAGACAGCCCCGGCCGGCCTCGTCGGCACCCGCCACGAAGCGGACGCCCAGCCCGCGATCGAACTTGAACAGCTTGCGGCCGGCGCGGGTGGAGGATTTGCGCCGGGTCCGAGCCGCTTTGCCGTTCCGAGGCGCCACCGCGCCGTCGCCGACACCCTTCCGAGGCGCCACCGCGCCGTCGCTGACACCCTTCCGGCGCGCCACCGTGCCGTTGGCCTTGCCGTTGCGGGACGGCCCCGCGCCGTTCCCGCCGGCGCGGCTAGAGGAAACCGATTCGGTCGGGCGGCCAGTAAGTGAAGAACGCGACACCGATGATCCACTTGTCCGGAACGGGGCCCCAGTATCGGCTGTCCTCCGAGTCCGGACGGTTGTCCCCCATCATGAAGTAGTCGCCGGGCGGAATCTTGATCGGTGTGCGGAAATTGCAGGAAGGACAGGGGACGATGTAGGAGTCCTTCTCCTGCTTGCCATTGAGGATCACGTGGCCGTTGACGATCTGCATGACATCGCCAGGGCCGGCTACCACGCGCTTGACGAAGGTCTGACTTGATTCCTGGGACGTCGGCGTGTTGCACGCTTGGCCGTGACCGGGGCCCTGGTTCGGGTTGCCGCAAACGCCGCCGGGAAGATCGGCCCCGTGGGGCGGGTGGAACACGACGACGTCGCCGATGCTCGGGTTGCCGCCCAGCCGGTTGACCAGGATGCGCTGGTTGATGTCGAGCGTGGGAATCATCGAGCCGCTCGGGATCCGGTAGGGCTTGACGATGAAGGCCTGGATGAGGAGCGCGAGCACCACGGCGATCGCGACCGTGAGCACCAGCTCGATCAGCCCCTTCATGCTCGCCCTCTGATCGCCAGGTGAGACCGCACGTCCGATGGCCGCATTACATGAACCCGATCCGGTCCGGCGGCCAGTAGGTCAGAAACGCCTTGCCGATGATCCACGATCGTGGGACGGGTCCCCAGAACCGGCTGTCCTCGGAGTCGGGCCGGTTGTCGCCCATCATGTAGTAGTAGCCGCGGGGGATGGTGATCGTCTGCGGGAAGTTGCACGCCTCGCCGCCGGTGCACTGAACGATGTAGGGGTCGTTCTCTCGCTTGCCGTTGCGGATCACGTGGCCGTTGCGGATCGAGAGACGATCGCCGGGCAGGCCCACGACGCGCTTGATAAACGTCTGTGACGAGGGCTGGGTCCACGGCACCTGGCAGGCCGCCGGGGCGTCCTGCCCGTTCTGGTTCTCACCCTCGCTCGGGTCGGCGCAACCCTCGTTGTAGTTCGCGGGCGGGTGGAACACGACGATGTCGCCCACGTGCGGCGAGGAGAAGTCCATCCCGAGACGGTCGACCAGCACGCGCTGGTTGATGTGGACGGTGGGAAGCATCGATCCGCTCGGGATCCGGTACGGCTTCACCAGGAACGCCTGCACGGCAAGCGCCAGCCCGAGCGCGGTGGCGACGATCACCGCAAGCTCGACGATGGTGGCAGCCGGCGACCTGCGCGCCTTCGTCACTCCGGCTGTTCGCCGGCGGGCTCCTCCGCGGCCGCCGGACCGGCGTCCTGCGGCGCCGTCGGGGGGTCTGACTCCCCAGCTGCCGCAGCGCCCGGTTCGTCCTGCGCCTCCGCGTCGGCCTGATCGGGTGCGCCGGCCTCGTTGTCTGTCGCCACCTCGGCCTCGGCGGGGGCCTCCGGCTCGACGACAGCCTGCGCCTCGAGCTCCGGCTGCTCCTCCACCGCGGGCGGCTCCTCGGGAACCTGGGCGTGCAGCAGCTCGCGCTCGACGGCAACTTCAGGGGCGGCGCTGCGGCGCTCGCGGACTCGAGCGCGCTTGCCGACGCGCCCACGCAGGTAGTACAGCTTCGCGCGCCGCACATCGCCCCGGGCGGCCACTTCGATCCGCTCGATCTTCGGCGAGTGCAACGGGAAGGTCCGCTCGACCCCGACCCCGAACGACTGCTTGCGAACCGTGAAGGTCTCGCGGGCGCCGTGGCCCTGGCGTTTGATGACAACGCCCTCGAACACCTGAGTGCGGCGCCTCGTGCCCTCGATCACCTGGAAGTGCACGCGCAGACGATCGCCCGCATCGAAGGTCGGTACACGGCGGAGCTGGGCGCGCTCCAGGCTGTCAATCACGGTGCTCATGATGGGGCAGGTTCCCTGCCACATCGAGCACCCGGCGATGCTCGATGTTCGGGTTCGGCGCGCAACGCAGTGCGTGCGCGACGGGCTATGGTAGCGGACCGCGCGCCGCGCTCTGCCCCAGCCGCCATTCGCGGATTCGGGCGTGATGGCCCGACAGCAGGACATCCGGCACGCGCCAGCCCCGGTATTCGGCCGGCCGCGTGTAGTGCGGGTACTCGGGGGCACCGCCGAGCGCCTGGCTGAACGACTCCTCGACCGCCGAGGCCGGATCTCCGAGTGCGCCTGGGAGCTTGCGCAGGACCGCATCGCACACGACCATCGCGGCCAGTTCGCCGCCCGCCAGAACGTAGCGGCCGATCGACACCTCATCGGTGGCGAAGTGCTCGACGATCCGCTGGTCGAATCCCTCGTAGCGGCCCGAGAGCAGTGTCAGCGCCGGCTCATTGGCGAGCTCTTCGACGAGCGCCTCGTCCAGGAGCGTCCCACCCGGCGTCAGCGCGATCACCCGCCGATCGGAGCGCAGCTGCACCGGATCGCGTCCGTACCGCGCCCGGAGCGCCGCGTCGACGACGTCGACGCGCAGCACCATCCCGGCGCCGCCGCCGAACGGCGTGTCGTCGACCTGGCCCGCGCTTAGCGGCGTGTGATCGCGGTAGTTGACGTACTCCAGGCGATGGCCGGCGGCGAGCGCGTTGGTGACGTGGCGCTGGCGCTCGAACCACCCGAATGCCTCGGGGAAGAGCGTGAAGACGTCGATGTCCACTAGTGGCCGCCCCCGTAAGTGAGGGGGTTTGCGGGGGCGCCCACGGCTACTCCTCGCCGAGGAAGCGCAGGTCGACGTCGATCGTGCGGAGGTCGAGGTCGACCGCGCGCACGGCGTCGGTGACGAGCGGGACGAGTAGCTCGCCGCCGTCGGCCCGCTCGACCTCGAGCATCTCGCACGAGGGCAGCTCGACGAGGCGGCGAACCGTGCCCACGGCGCGGTCCCCGTCGTGCACGGAGCATCCGACGAGATCCTCGGCCCACCATTCCTCGGGTCCGAGCTCGGGCGCCTCGGCGCGGGCCACCAGGAGCTCCTTGCCGCGGAGGGCCTCGGCCGCCTCACGGCTCTCGTGGTTCTCGAGCCGCAGGATCAAGCGCTGGGGGGTCCCGGCCCGCCGGGTGATCTCGAGCTCCTGATCGTCGACCATCACGGCTTGGGCGGTCTGGAGCAGCTCGCCGTGCGGCCGCGTCACGTGGAAGCTGCCGTCCAGTCCGTGCGGGCGCCCCACACGACCGGCGTGAAGCCATTCCATGGCGGTCAGTCGTCGACGATGTCGACGAACACGCGGCGATTGGTCCGGACCGCCGCGGTCTTGACGACGGTGCGCAGCGCCGCCGCCGTCCGTCCACCCCGCCCAATCACGTTTCCGTAATCGTCCTCGGCCACCGAAAGCTCGAGCACGACCACACCGTCGTCCTCCTGCACCTCGTTGACGTGGACCTGGTCAGGATGCTCGACCAGACCCTGCGCCAGGTACTCGAGCAGCTCCTTCATCTCGTGCGGTCCGGCTACTTGATGCCCTGGGTGTGCAACAGCTTGCGCACGGTGCCCGAGGGCTGCGCGCCACGCGCGAGCCAGTCGCGGATCCGGTCCTCGTCGAGCACGATCGTCGACGGGTTGGTCTGGGCGTTGTAGTGCCCGACGATCTCGATCACTCGGCCGTCACGCTTGGAGCGCTGGTCGGCGACCACCACCCGCCAGACGGGATTCTTGCGCGAGCCGATGCGCGTTAGGCGTAGTCGTACTGACATGCGATGGACGAGGTTAGCGGGCCTGGCGCATAAGCGCCCCGAGATCGGGCATGCGGCCCTGCGCCAGCGAGCGCATGACCTTGCGCATTTGCTCGAACTGCTTGATCAACGCCTTGACCGCCTGGACGTTCGTGCCCGATCCCTGGGCGATCCGGAGCCGGCGCGAGCCCTTGATCAGCTCGGGGTGGCGTCGCTCCTGGGGCGTCATCGACAGGATGATGGCCTGGATCCGGTCGAACTCGCGCTCATCGACCTTGACGCCGCGCAACTCCTTGCCCATGCCGGGGATCATTCCGATCAGCGACTGGAGCGGGCCGAGCCGGCGGATCTGGCGCATTTGCTCGAGGAAGTCGTCGAGGCCGAACTCCGACTTGCGCAGCTTGCGCTCGAGCTCGGCCGCCTGCTCCTCGTCGTAGGCCCCCTCGGCCTTCTCGATCAGGGTCATCACGTCGCCCATGCCGAGGATCCGCTGCGCCATCCGGTCGGGGTGGAAGCGCTCGAACTGGTCGAGCTTCTCACCCGTGGAGGCGAACAGGATGGGCTTGCCGGTGATCGCCTTGACCGACAGGGCGGCGCCACCTCGGGCGTCGCCGTCGAGCTTGGTCATGACGACCCCGTCGAAATCGACCACCTGAGCGAACTGTTCGGCCACGTTCACGGCGTCCTGGCCGGTCATGGCGTCGACGACGAGCAGGATGTCATGCGGTTTGACGGCCTTCTTGATCTCCGCCAGCTCGGCCATCAGCTCCTGGTCGACGTGGAGGCGCCCGCTGGTGTCGACGATCAGCACGTCCTTGCCCTCGGACTGGGCGCAGTCGCGCGCCCACTTGGCGATCTCGACCGGGTCGCGGTCGGTGCCCTGCTCGTACACCTCGGCGCCAGCCTGCTTGCCCACCTTGATCAGCTGGTCGACCGCCGCCGGCCGGTATACGTCGCACGCGGCCACCGCCACCGAAGAGCCGTGCTGCTCGCGCAGGTAGCGCGCGAGCTTGGCCGTGGCCGTCGTCTTGCCCGACCCCTGGAGGCCGGCCATCACGATGATCGTGGGCGGCCGCGGCGAGAACGAGATCTCACGGGCGGCACCGCCCATCAGCTCGGTCAGCTCATCGGAGACGATCTTGACCACCTGCTGGCCGGGGTTG
>DATBYI010000671.1:0-9334 GCA_036513815.1 Solirubrobacteraceae bacterium | reverse complement strand
GACGCGCCGCAACCCGATGAAGTCGGCGAAGGCCTGGCCGCCAAGCCCGGTATCGATCGCCTCAGCGCTCAGGCCCGGCGCCGGGCCAAGCGCCCGCCTCGTCAACGAGCTACCGCCGCCGACACGCCGGGTGCACCGTCGCCGGTGGGAGACGCATCGGCGCCGCCGTCGACCACGATTCGCTGCCCGGTGACGAACCCCGCCGCATCGGAGACAAGGAAGCCGACCACGTGCGCGACGTCTTCGGGGCGGCAGACCCGGCCGAGCGGCTGGGCGGCGTCGAGCGCGTCGATGTCGTCAGTCCCAAGCTTGGCTTGGACGAGGCGCCGGCCCATATCGGTGATCACGAGGCCGGGGGCGACGATGTTGACGCGGATGCCGTTGGCGATCTCCTCCTTGGCCAGAGTCAGCGCAAACGCCTCGAGCGCGGCCTTGGCCATGTTGTAGGGAGCGCCGCCCGGACGCATGTGGGACAGCTCGCTGCTCGAGATCACGACGACGTCGCCCCGCGGGCGCGAGCGCATGATGGGGAGCAGCCGGTTGGTGAGCCGGTGGGCTCCGAGGGCGTGGGTCCTGACGACCCGCTCGAGCTCGCGCGGCTCGGTCTCCGCCACCGGGAGTCCCCGGCTGGCCACGCCGGCGTTGTGCACGAGGATGTCGACGTGGCCCCACTGGGCGACAGCTCCGTCGGCGAGCGCGTCGACCTCCTCGAGTTCGGCGAGCGACGCCTTCAACGCCACCGCCTCTCCACCGGCGGCTCGCGCCTGCGCCACGGCCTCGGCCGCCGCCGCTTCATCGCGGCGGTAGTTGATCGCGACGCGTGCCCCGCGCCCCGCCAGCTCCACGGCGATGCCCCGGCCGATACCGCGGCTCGCCCCGGTCACGAGCGCTACTCGACCGTCCAGGTCGCCCATCCGAGCAGCTTATCTCCTCAACCAAGCGAATGGTAGAACTAGCGGCCTTGACGCACCCCTCGGCACGCGGTATAAGTCAGCTTGTACGGATTCCAGACATTGGGTCAAAAAGCCAGATGCACTGTGCGACGACCCTGTTCCCGGAAAGAGAGACCCATGGCAACGCCAGGCCAGCCGGACCGCCGTCCACGACGTGCCGCCGGCGCGCGCCGCACCTGGTCGATCGACGAAGCCGTGGAGCGCATCGCCCAGGGTGGGATGGTGGTCGTGGTCGACGACGAGGACCGCGAGAACGAGGGCGATCTGATCATGGCGGCTGACGCCGTAACCACGGAGGATGTGGCCTTCTTCCTCACCTACACCTCGGGTTTCCTCTGCACGTCGATCACGCCGCACCGCGCGCTCGAGCTCGAGCTCGAGCCCATGACCGATGAGAACAGCGAGTCTCAGGGGACCGCTTTCCTGGTCAGCGTCGATCTGCGGCGCGGGACGACCACAGGCATCAGCGCGCCCGATCGCGCCGCGACCATTCGCGCGCTGGCCGATCCCGCCGCCACGGCCTCGGACTTCCGCCGTCCCGGCCATGTGATGCCGCTGGAAGCGCGTCCGGGAGGAGTGCTCAAGCGCGCGGGACACACGGAGGCCGCCGTGGATCTGTGCAAGATGGCCGGCCGGGCGTCGGCCGGGCTCCTGTGCGAGATCGTCACCGACGATCGGCGCGACATGATGCGTAGACCGGACCTCGAGCGGTTCGCGGTCGAGCACGACCTGCCGATGATCTCGATCGCTTCGCTGGTCAAGCACCGCAGGCTGAAGACGCGTCTGGTCGAGCGGATCAGCGAGGCGGCGCTTCCGACCCGGTACGGCGAGTTCAGGGCTCTTGCCTATCGAGGTGTGGTCGATGGGATCGAGCACTTGGCCCTGGTGAAGGGGGACGTGGGGCGCGGGGATCCGGTCCTGGTGAGAGTGCACAGCGAGTGCCTCACCGGTGACATCGTGGGATCGCTGCGCTGCGATTGCGGCGATCAGCTCCGGCTCGCCCTCGAGCGGGTCGGCGAAGCCCAGTCGGGCGCGGTCATCTACCTCCGCGGGCAGGAGGGTCGCGGCATCGGCCTGGGACACAAGATCCGCGCGTACAGCTTGCAGCAGGAATACGGTCTGGACACCGTCGACGCCAACCTGGAGCTAGGCCTTCCGGTCGATTCTCGCGACTACGGCGTCGGGGCCGCGATCCTGGCCGACCTGGGGATCCGCCAGATCCGGCTCATGACCAACAACCCCGCCAAGTACGGCGGACTGAAGGGGTACGGGATCACGATCGTCGATCGTGTTCCGCTCCAGACGGACGCCAACGAGCACAACATCTCCTACCTGCATTCCAAGCGGCGCCGCCTTGGCCACGCGCTGGACCTGGCCGAGCCGGAGGCGGCGAGCCACCTCAGCGATGCCGAAACGACGGCTTGCGCTTCTCTAGAAACGCCGTAGCGCCTTCTCGGGCATCGGCCGAGGCCGCCACCTCGAGGAACAGGCCGCGCTCGCGCGCGAGGCCCTCGGCCATTCCCTGATCGCTCCCGGCCCGGATTGCGCGCTTGGCGCTCTGCACGGCCACCGCCGGGAGGGCGGCCAGCCGTTCGGCCAGTTGCAGCGCCTCCTCGAGTGTCTGACCCTCGTCGGAGACCCGGCTGACGATCCCCAGTTCGTGGGCCTGTCCGGCATCGAGCACGCGACCGAACAGCACCAGCTCGAGCGCCCTCCCCAGGCCGATCCGGCGGGCCAGCCGCTGGGTGCCGCCGCCCCCCGGCATCAGCCCGAGGTTGACCTCGGGGAGTCCGATCCTCACGCCTGGGTCGGCCACGATCAGGTCGCAGCACAGCGCGAACTCGAGTCCCCCTCCCAACGCGTCGCCGCCGACGGCGGCGATCGCGGGCTGCGGCAGCTCGCTCCACGCCGCGAACGCCGGTCCGGTCAGGAACACGTGGTGCTCCATCTCGCCCCCGTCGGCGTCGGGCCCGAGGGCAGGGGCCAGCGAGCGTAGGTCGGCTCCGGCCAGGAACACGCGCCCGCCGCTGCCGGTGAGAACGACGGCCCGCACGTCGGGGTCGGCGGCGAGGTTCTCGGCCGCCTGGCGCAGCCCGATCAGGGTCGGATCGTCGAGCGCGTTGACCGGGGGGTTATCGACCAGGACGGTGGCCACGCCGTCGGACCGCTCGACCGTCACCGCCATGGACCGTCGCCTCCCGGGTGCGCCTTCATCATTCGACGGGCAAGACGAGGGTCGCCGTCCCCTGGAGCGCGCGCCGACCGCCCTCCACGTCGACCCACACGCGGCAGCTCGCTCGTCGCTCGCCTTCGATCTCGTCGACCGATTCGATCGTGCCCGCCACCGTGATCCGGTCCCCGCCGAAGACGTTGGCGGTCAGCCGGACATTGAGATCGCGGATGGCGGCGTGGGGCGCGGCCTCGTACAGCATGTTCAAGACGTACCCGAAACTCGCCGGACCCTGATTGATCACCCGGTCTCCGAGCCCGGCGTCGATCACCGCTTGCGGATCGAGGTGAATCGGGTTGGGATCGGCGAGCACCTCGGCGAACACCTTCATCTTGTCCGGGTCGACGTGATCGACGGTCCACGGGCCGAGTTCCGAGCCGGCGGACAGAATCATCAGGCGTCCCTCCGGGGCAGGATGTAGGTGCTGGTCGAGGAGGCCACGAGCTCGCCGTCGGTGCAGAGCAGGTCCTCGCGGAATTCGAGCACGTCGAAGGTTCCGATGCTGCCCCGCTTGCGCTCGATCCCCAGGACCTGGCCGGTCACGCGATAGGGGACGCCGAGCATGATCGGGCGGTGGTACTCGAGGTGCGAGGAGCCCAGCATCGGGCCATCGCTCACGTCGAAGCTCGCCAGCGCGCAGATGTCGGCCACGCTGATCCCTATTCCACGCTGGGCGGCGATGTAGGCCCACAGCGGGTGGGCCAGACCGCCGTCGCGCGGCTGCCCGCCGACCACCGCGTGCACGCGTCGATCGTCCTCCTCGGTGATCGTGAACGTTCCCTCCGGTAGGGCCCGGCCCGGCAGGCTCTCGAAGCCGGGAGCCGTCATCAGAACGACCGAGGTAGGCCTAGGAGCTCGGCGATCGAATTGCGCGCCATCTCGTTCGTCACTGGCCCGATCCGGAACAGGCGGGCATCGCGCCAGTAGCGCTGTGCGTCGGTCTCCGCCGAGTACCCCATACCGCCGTAGATCTGGATGGCCAGGTCGGCCGCGCGAACGGCGTACTCGGATGCCTGCACCTTGGCGACGTTCGATTCCATGAAGCAGTCGCGGCCGCTGGCGAGACGGGTGGCCGCCTCGTAGACCAGCAGCTCAGCTTGGCGCCGCCACATCGAAATGTCGGCGATGTAGTGCTGGAGGATCTGGAATTGACCGATCTTGCGACCGAAGGCCTCCCGCTGCATCACGTACTCGAGGACGTCCTCGAGGATCCCATCGAGGATCCCGCAACAGAGGGCGGCCAACATCACCCGCTCGTTGTTGAGCGTGGGGAGCAGCATGTACCAGGCGTTTCCGGGCTCACCGAGAACGAGATCGTCGGGCACGAACACCTCGTCGAGGAACACGTCGCAGGAGCCGAGCGAGCGCATACCGAGCTTGGGGATCTCCTGCACGGTGACGCCCTCGGACTTGGCGGGCAGGATGAACAGCGTCAGGCCCTGGTGGCGCTTGACGACGTCGCGGTCGCTGCGCGCGAGCAAGAGGATGTAGTCGGCGACGTGCGCGGATGAGCACCAGGTCTTGCTTCCACTGATGAGCCATCCGTCCTCCACCCGCTTGGCGTGGGTGCGCATCGCGCCGAGCACGTCGGTGCCGCCGCCCGGCTCGGTGAAGCCAATCGAAAAACGGGCCTTTCCCTCGGCGATGGTCGGGAGGAAGTGACGCTTCTGCTCGTCGGTGCCGTACAGACCCACCGACTTCGAGCCGGCGAACGAGGTCAGTCCCCACACCCAGGTGAGCCCGGCCAGCGAGCGGGACAGGCCGCGGGCGAGCAGCATCTGCATGAAAACGTCGCCGCCCTGACCGCCGTACTCCTCGGGCACGGAGATCCCGTGGAAACCCGCGCTGGTCAGCTTGTCCCAGAGCTCAAACGGATAGTCGTGCTCATGACGCTCGAGCTCCCGGGCCCAGGGCTTCGGCGACTCCTTGTCGACCCACGCCCGGACCATGTCCTGGAAGTCCTTCTGCTCATCTGTCAGCTCAAAGTTCATCGCCCCGCGCTTCTCGATCGCATGATTTTTCTACCTACTGGCCGGTAGCTAAGTCTACCCTAGTGCCGCTGTCAGGTGTTGGCGCGGCGGGCTCGGCGGAGTAGTATGCAACATCCCAAACGGTAGGTTGGTAGACTGCTGCGAATTGAAAGAGTGCGTTTCGTGGCGGGGGCGCCGCCCGAAGAGGAGAGATGACGGCAACTCGGACAACAAAGGGAGCGAGCACGCCTGCTCGGGATGGCGCGTCAGCCAAACGTCACCGTCGCGACCGGGAGGTCCTGGCTGCCGCCACCACCGTCTTCTACCGGCGCGGTTACGCCGACGCGACCGTGCAGGACGTGGCCGACGCGGTCGGCATGCTGAAGGGAAGCCTCTACTACTACATCAAGAGCAAAGAGGAACTTCTCTACCGCCTTGCCACGGAGGTGCACGACGGCGTCGACGCGCTGATGTCCGAGGTGATGGCGCTCGAAGGGCTTAGCAGCCTGGAGCGAATCCAGGACTTCATCCGGCGCCAGGTGACATACAACGTCGAGAACCTCGAGGCGATCGCGGTGTACCACCACGACACCCACCACCTGAGCAAGCCGCTGCGCAAGGAGATCGTCGAGCGCTTCCGCCGGCACGAGCAGGTGCTGCTGTCGCTGATCGAGCAGGCGCAGCGCGACGGCGACGTCGACCCCGGATTGAATGCTCGGATAGTGAGCCAGTCGATCTTCGCCAACGTGATCTGGATGTACCGGTGGTACCGGCCGGCGGCGGGGGTGAGCGCGGCGACGCTGAGTGACACGTGCGTCGCATTCATCACCAACGGACTCGCAAACCCGGCCGGAGGAGAGGCTTCATGAGGATCGAAGACACCGTCGCGTTCGTCACCGGAGGCGCCTCCGGCCTCGGCGAAGGGGTGGTGCGGATGGTGGCCGGTGCCGGCGGGCGCGCCGCAATCCTCGACCTGCCGTCGTCCCAGGGTGCGGAACGGGCGCAAGAGCTCGGCGATGCCGTGGCCTTCTTTCCCGTCGACGTGTCGGACTCCGATCAGGTGCAATCGGCCGTCGACGCAGCGGCGGAGCATTTCGGGTCGGCGAATCTGCTCGTCAGCTGCGCCGGAGTGAGCCCCGCGCACCGGACGGTCGATCGCCGCGGCAACCTGTTTCCGCTCGACGTGTTCAGGCGGGCCATCGAGATCAACTTGATTGGCTGCTTCGATGTCGTCCGGCACACCGCCCGCCATATGTCGGCCAATGAGCCCGGGGAGGACGGTGAGCGCGGCCTCATCGTGAACGTCGCCTCGATCGCCGCCTTCGAGGGCCAGGTTGGTCAGACCGCCTACTCGAGCTCGAAGGGTGGCGTCGCCGCCCTCACCCTGCCGCTGGCGCGCGACCTTGCCTTGTGGGGCATCAGGGTGATGACGATCGCTCCAGGCATCATGGACACGCCGATGCTCGCCGGCGTGGACGAGGAGCGGCGCAAGGGTCTGGTCGACCTGCATGTCTTTCCCAAGCGCCTCGGCCGACCGGCCGATTTCGCGGCGCTGGTGCGGACCTTCGCCGAGAACACGCTGCTCAACGGCGAGGTCGTCCGGCTCGACGCGGCGACGCGGCTGGCATGAGGAAAACTCTCCGACGGAGGCCGAGATGAGACTGATGGAAGGACGTGAAGTGGTGATCGTCGAGGCGGCTCGCACGCCCATCGGCAGGGGCCACCGCGAGAAGGGCTACTACCGCGACATCCATCCGAACGTGCTGCTCGGCGCGTGTTACAAGGCCGTGATCGAGCGCGCAGGGATCGACCCCCTCGACGTCGACGACGTGATCGCGGGCTGTGTGCAGCAGGTGGGCGAGCAGTCCTACAACGTCGCGCGCACGGCTTGGCTTCAGGCCGGTCTGCCGATCGAAGTGCCGGCGATTACCGTTGACCGTCAGTGTGGGTCGGCACAGACCGCCGTGAACTTTGGCGCGACGCTGATCGCGAGCGGCGTGGCCGACGTGGTTATCGGGGCTGGGGTGGAGCACATGGGACACATTCCGTTCGCCGTCGGCGAGGACGCTCAGACGCGGTACGGGGTCCCGTTCACCGAGGAGTTCCTGGCGCTGCACCCGGTGGTGGGGCAGGGACTGGGCGCCGAGATGATCGCCGACGAGTGGGAGATACCGCGCGCCGAGCTCGACGAGCTCTCGCTGCGTTCGCACCAGCTCGCCCATCGAGCCACCGAGGAGGGCCGCTTCGAGCGGGAGATCATCCCGATGCCGACCGGCGGCGAGACTGCGGTGGCCGACCAGGGAATCCGGCCCGATACGACGCTCGAGGCGCTGGCCGGCCTCCGGCCTGTGTTCAAGGAAGGAGGCAAGGTCACGGCGGGCAGCTCATCGCAGGTGTCCGACGGCGCAGCCGCCGTCCTGCTCATGAGCGCCGAGAAGGCGGATGCGATGGGACTGCGCTCGCGCGCGCGGGTCCTCGACCAGACGACCGTCGGCTGCGATCCGGTCAAGATGCTCGAGGGTCCGATTCCCGCCACCGCGAAGATCCTGAAGCGCAACGGGATGACGATCTCGGACTTCGACCTGATCGAGATCAACGAGGCGTTCGCCCCCGTGGTGGCCGCGTGGGCGCGCGCGCACGAACCGGACATGGATCGCGTCAACGTCAACGGCGGCGCGATCGCCCTCGGCCATCCGGTCGGGTGCACCGGAGCGCGACTGATCACCACGATCCTGCACGAGCTGGAGCGCACGGACAAGGAGATCGGCTTCGTCACGATGTGCTGCGGCGGCGGATTGGGCACCGGCACGGTGATCCAGCGGGTCTGAGGTCAAAGATGGCACTTACCGGCGAAAAACCGAAGACGAACGAGGATGTCGTCCGGGAGTACTTTCACTGCCTCGACACCGAGGACTGGGTGAGGATGCGCGAGCTCTGGCACGAGGATTGCCGCCTTCGAGCGGTTGGGGCGCGTCCGCGTCAGGGCATCGAGGAGGTGATGAGTTACTTCGGCAAGCTGTTCACCCCCTGGGTCAAGCACGAGGACAAGCCGACTCGCCTGCTCAGCGCCGGCGACGCGATCACGGCCGAGGTGACCTTCTACGGCACGACGAGTGAGGGGCGTGAGGTCGCGTTCGATGCCATCGATGTGTTCGACCTTCAGGACGGCCGTATCCACAGCTTCTCGAATTGGTACGACATCGACTACGCGCGAAAGGTGCTGTCGGCCGGACCGTCTTGAGTGCGGGTGGGCGGCTCAGGCCTGCGGCCGGGGCGCGTAGAAGACGATCGTGCCGAACGGGGTGCCGGCCACGAAGCGAACCTCGTGCGGGCCCGTCTCGATTTCACCAACCGAGTGCCCCCCGGCGCTCAGCTGCCGGCGCGCCGCGTCGAGGTCGTCGACCTTGATCATCACACTCGGTTCGTCGGTCACCCGGTCGCTTCCGGCCAGGGCGAGCCGGCGCGGACCGAGGTCGAACTGGGCCCACCGTTCGCCGTCCACGAACGTCGGCGCGACGCCAAGAACGGAGCTCCAGAACTCCACCGCGGCACCGAGGTCATCGGCGGGCAGGACCGGTGTGACGCTTTCAGCGGCCATCAGTCCGTGATCCCGAGGGCCTCTGACCAGATGTCGGCGAGCGCGTCGAGCACTTCCTCACCGTCGAGGACCCGGCGGTCGTCGATGATCCACCACTCCATGATCTTGTCGCGCTGCGCTTCGAGCAGCGTCGCGCGGATCAGAGGCGAGTGGCGCTCGTCGGGGGCGAGACGGGGAACGAGCGACTTGATGAAGCTGGTCTGGACCTCGGCGACGCGCTGCGCGAGCTCGGGATCCTGAGCGGCCGCCGGGACCGTCGCGGCAATCACCGTGCGGAACTCACGGTAGAAGTCGGCGACGCGCGCGAGCCACTCCCTGACCGATTGACGAGTGGGTGGATCGACGCTCGTGAACGCCTCGAACATCTCCTCGCCCTTTTCGCCCATCTCGTCGACGAGCGCGGTCACGATCTCCCGTTTGCTCGAGAAGTACTGATAGAACGTCGCGCGAGTGGCGTTGGCGGCGGTGACGATGTCGTCGATCGTCGTGTTGGTGTAGCCCTTGCGGTCGAACACCTCGACCGCCACCTCGGTCAGCAGCCGGCGGGTGAACTCACGCTGTGCCTCGCGCAGTGATTGCCGCC
>DATBYI010000670.1:0-3211 GCA_036513815.1 Solirubrobacteraceae bacterium | reverse complement strand
GAAGAAGGGCGTTTCGCGCCACGCGGGTAGCGCATAGATCCGTTGCTCGGTCTCGCCGATGGCCCGCGCGTCCTTGGTGTGCATGTCGATGCAGTAGGCGCATCCGTTGATCTGCGACGCGCGGATGCGTACGAGCTCGCGGAGCCGGGCGTCGAACTCGACCCGGTCGAGCTCCTTGGTTGCCGCGTGGTCGAGGTGCGCCATCGCGCGGTAGAAGCCGCCGGCGTACTGCTCGAAGTCGAGACGGACGGGGATTTCGGGGGTGGTGTCGGTAGTGGTCATGGAGGTAACCCTACGCCGAATGCGGCCCAGATGTAAGGTCCATTTCAATGGAACGAACTTGGGCCATTTCCGGAGTCGATCTGCATCTCGAGCTCCGTGGTCCGGGCGTCCGGGCCGCCCTCGAGGCGGGATTGCGCGACGCGGTCTCGAGCGGGCGGCTCGGCGCCGGCACCCGGCTGCCCTCCTCGCGCGCGCTCGCCGTCGACCTCGGGATCGCCCGCAATACGGTGGCGGAGGCGTACGGTCAACTCGTCGCCGAGGGCTGGCTGACCGCCCGGCAGGGCTCGGGTACGCGGGTGGCGGCACGCGCCGGCGGACCCGCCACCGAACCGGCCGGCGCCGAATCGGATGGTGGTCGCTCGGACGGTGATCTCTCGGACGGTGATCTCTCGGACGGTGCCCTCTCGGATCGTGCTCTCTCGGACCGCGATCGCTCGGAGGGGCCGCCGGGGATCCGGGTCCGCTACGACCTGCGCCCGGGCTCGCCCGACGTCTCGGCCTTTCCGCGCTCGGCATGGCTGCGCGCCGCGCGCAGCGCGCTGACCGACGCGCCCTTCACCGCGCTTGACTACTCCGACCCGCGCGGGCGTCCGGAGCTCCGCGCGGCCCTGGCCGCATACCTCGCTCGCGCCCGCGGCGTACGCGCCAGCCCCGAGCGGATCATCGTCTGCTCCGGCTTCACCCATGGCTTCTCCCTGCTGTGCCAGGTGCTCCGCGACGGTGGCGCGAGGACGCTCGCGATCGAGGAGCACGGCCTGCCCACCGTTCCCGCGACGGCGTCCGCCCGCGGGCTCGGCCTGCGCAAGTTGCCGCTCGATGCGGAGGGAGCCGTGGTTGAGCGGCTCGGCGATGCGGACGCGGTGGCGCTGACGCCGGCGCATCAGTTCCCGCTCGGGATGCTCCTCTCGTCGTCTCGGCGGTCCTCGGTCGCCCAGTGGGCGCAGAGCCGCGAGCGGATGATCATCGAGGACGACTACGACGGCGAGTTTCGTTATGACCGCCATCCGGTCGGAGCGCTCCAGGCGCTCGCGCCCGATCGCGTGATCTACGCCGGCACGGCGAGCAAGACGCTCGCCCCGGGACTCAGGCTGGCCTGGCTCGTCGTCCCGCCCGCGTTGGTTGAGCCGATCGTCTCGGCGCGCATGCTCGCCGAGCGACACACCGGGGTGATCGACCAGCTGACCCTCGCCGAGCTGATCCGCTCGGGCGCGTACGACCGACACATCCGCCGCGCGCGCCTGGCCTACCGCCGGCGGCGGGACCGTCTCGTGGCCGAGCTGGGCCGGCGCGCGCCGCTCGCGCGGGTGTCAGGGATCGCCGCCGGGCTGCACGCCCTCGTCGACCTGCCGCCCGGTCTTTCCGAGGACCAGGCCGTCGCTCGCGCGCGCGAACGCGGCCTCGCAGTGAGCGGATTGTCCGGCTTCGATCACGGTTCGGCCCGCCGTCGGCCGGCGCTCGTGGTCGGCTACGCCAAGCCTCCCGAGCACGCCTTCACCGCCGCGGTGGCGCGGCTCACCGCGGTGCTCGGCGAGGTCTGAGATCAGCCAAGGACCAGGTTCACGAGATCGCCGGCGTCGTCGGGGTCGAACGGCACGCCGGTCATGAGCCGGCGGTAGAACACAGCCCCGAGCAGCGTGGCCGTGGCCAGCTCGGGATCGACGCGCGCGTCGAGCTCGCCCCGCTCGACCCCGCGCGCGATCAGATCGATCAGCGCCTGGCGGCGCTCGGCGGAATAGCGGTAGTGGAAATCGCGCACGCGCGGGTCGCGCTGTGCTCCGTCGATCAGCGCGGGGATGCACCGCGAGAAGGTCGAGTCGACGACGACCTCGGCAACGTGGCGGATGAGCAGCGCCACCGAATCGCGCGCCGGCCGGTCACCGAGGTCGGGAACCATCTGCTCGCGGAAGGTCTCGAACGCGTCGGCGATCAGGGCCAGCTTGTCCGGCCAGTGGCGGTACAGCGTCGACTTCGCCACGCCCGCACGCGCGGCGACGGATTCCATCCGCACCTGCCCGTAGCCGGCCTCGGCCAGCTCCTCGACGGCAGCTTGCAGAATCGCCATACGCGAGCGCTCAATCCGGGGGTCTACGGGTTGGTCCATGAGTTGTGAAACGTTGACGTATCGCTACGAAACGTATACGTTCTACAGGATGGCGACGGTCAGCGTCCGCTACATCGTCGACGACGTGGATGCCGCGATCGACTTCTACTGCGGACAACTCGGTTTCGACGAGGTGATGTATCCCGCGCCGACGTTCGCGATGCTCTCGCACGGTGACCTCCGGCTCGTGCTGACGGCTCCCGGAGGCGGCCCGGGCGGCGGTCAGGCGATGCCCGACGGCACGCTCCCCCAGCCGGGTGGCTGGAATCGCTTCCAGCTCCAGGTCGACGACCTCGAGGCGACCGTCGCCCAACTGCGCGAGGCCGGTGCCCGGTTCCGCAACGACATCGTCGCCGGCGTGGGCGGCAAGCAGATTCTGGTCGAGGACCCCGCGGGCAATCCCGTGGAGCTGTTCGAGCCGACGATCGCCGAGGCTCGGCTCAGCTGAGCGTCCGCTCGGCCCGGACGAAGGCGTAGCTGCGCCACCGCGTGGTGCAGTACGCGACGGACGTGAATCCGCCCGTGCTCAGGTCGTGCATGAGCTGGGCCGGCGAGCGCAGGCCGACGTGGCTCGCCTGGAAAGCGCGCAGGACGTAGTCGACGGCGAACACAGCCGGGTGGCGCCGGTTGGCGTCCGCGATCACCACCCGGCCGGTCGGCGTCACGACCCGTGCCATCTCGGCGATCGTTTCCTCGGGCTTCGGGAAGTGGTGGAAAGCGGTCGTGCAGACGATCGCGGTGAACTCGCCGTCGGCAAACGGCAGCGGGCCGCTCACGTCACCTTGGCGGAACTCGACGTTGTCGAGGCCGGCGGCCTCTGCTCTGGCC
>DATBYI010000669.1:0-4013 GCA_036513815.1 Solirubrobacteraceae bacterium | reverse complement strand
TGATAGTCCCAGTAGTACGAGTCTGGATAGAGCACGAGCTTCATCACCCCGTAGTACTGGTCGGCCCAGGCCTGCAGGTTGGGTGTGCTCGGGAGGACCGTGTCGAGTGCTTCCCCGCCGGTTCCCACGATGAACTCACGGATCCCGTGGCGCGGATCGGCGTTGCCCGCCGGGTCCATCGGGGCGAAGCGCGAGTACACGTGATCGTGTCCGTTCAGGACCAGCGTCGCGTGATGGGCGTAGAGGAGCTTCCACCACGTGTCCGCGGTCTGCCCCTCGGTGCTGTCGGAGGTAGTGGGACTTGCCGTCGAGCTGAACGTCGGCTGGTGCCAGTAAGCGACGGTGCACCTGGCGTGATCCTCGTTCAGGTCCTGCGTCAGCCACTCGGTCTCGCTCGCGAACCATGAGCCGGTGGTGCTGCAGCCGCCGGGCTCGTCCGCGCACTCGATGTTGAGCGAGATCAGATGCCACGAGCCGAGGTTGTACGAGTACCAGCCGTTGCCGGTCTGACCGAAGTCACCGGCCTGGCCCTCCTGCTGTGGTTCTGGCTGTGTGACGCCGTTGCTGAGCGTCTCGTCGATCTCTGAGCCGTCGGACGCGTTGTGCTGGATGCCGTTGAAGTAGTCGAAGTAACCCAGCCCGCGGACACCCAACTGGCCGTGGTTGTCGTAGAACTCGTGGTTACCCGGCGCCGGGCGCTGGAGGAACTTGAAGGCGCCCCAGTACTTGTCGTAGGAGGCCTCAAAGTCCGAGTAGTAGCCGTTCTGGTACTGCTCGTCGCCGAGCACCGCGACGAGCGCGGGATGCATCGCCTCGACCTGCTCGGCAGTCGCGTTCTGAGCGGCATTGCGGGTGGTCGCGGTCGCGCCACCGGTGCAGACATCGGTCGCCTTCTCGGTCCCCTCGGGGGCTCCGGGCTGACAGGAGATGTCGCCGACTGTCGCCAGGACAGGGGCGTAACCGGGCGAGCTGTACGGCCAGTCGTTGTCGCTACGTGAACCGAACCAGCCGTTCGAGTTCGCCAGCACCGTTCCGGTCCCCGCGATCAGCGCGACGATCCCGACGGTCGCGAAGATGGTGAGCCGCCGAGACAGCTTGAGACCCCGCATGACTCCTCCTTGCGTCGATAACCCGGCGGCCACCCTAGATTCAGAGGGGGGCTCGGTCGTGACCGGCTCGTGAAGGATTTCTAAGGGAACTCTGATTTAGCGCGAGACCTTGGTGAGACTGTTGTAGGCCGACTTCGTTGTCGCCAGGGCGGAGCCGGCGTCACCGACCGTGGTGCGGTGATCGTCGGGGACGCCGCTCTCCTGCTCGCTCGTGCCCGGGAAGTAGTGGCTGGCCGGCTGGCTGCCGCCGCCCTGCGTCGGCATCGTCTGCTTGGTCGGGACGCTCGGGGCCGCGCCGCCGGTCTCGGTGTCCTGGCTGATCGCGGCGCACGTGCCGGTCAGCGGCATGACCACCGAAGTCGAGGGCAGCTTCGGAACGGTCGCGTTGGCCGGGCTCTGGAACAGCGTCGAGGTCAGGTCGCCTACGGTCGCCCGCCGCCAGGCCGACACGTTCGGCACCTCGACGCCGAACCGTTCGCTGACCAGCTTGAGCTGGGAGGTGTGGTCGAACACCTCGGAGGCGATGTGGCCGCCCCGGCTGAACGGCGAGATCACGAGCATTGGGACGCGCACCCCGAGGCCGAGCGGACCCGCGATGCTGAGCGTGCCGGGATCCGGGTCGCCGATCGTCGGCGGCGATGCCGTGAGGTACTCGCCGGTCGTGCCCGGGGGCGCGGTGGGCGGCGGGACGTGGTCGAACCACCCGTCGTTCTCGTCGTACATGAGGAAGAGCGCCGTCTTCGACCACACGCTCGGATTCGCGGTCAGGGCCTCGAGCACGAGCGAGGTGAACCACATCCCGTTGGCCGGCGCGGACGAGGGGTGCTCGTCGAAGCCGAGCGGCGGGATGAGCCACGACACGCTGGGCAGCGACCCGGACTTGACGTCGCCCACGAAGCCGTTCGGGAACGTCGGCGTGAATGCCTTCTGGTAGAGCGACGAGAGCGGGTTGCGAAACGACGTGAAGTACGGCAGGACGTGGTCGGTGGCGCCCATCACCTCGGGGTTCGCGACGGGGTTGTAGAGGGCCGGGTTCCACGTCGGGTACTGCGTGAGCGAGGCGTACTTGCCGCTCACCCCGGCGTTGCTCGGGCTGTACACCTTCCAGGAGACGCCGGCGTCCTCGAGCACCTCCTGCATCGTCGGCCACGTGCAGTTCCAGACGAAGTCGGGGGTCGCGTTGGTGTCGGTGACCGGGCCGCCCTGGGTGCCGGCTGGATCGATCGTGCCGGAGTTGGCCATCAGCCGGTTCGGATGCGTCGGCCCGAGAATCGAGGCGTGATACGCGTCGCACAGCGTGAAGGCGTCGGCCAGCGCGTAATAGAACGGCAGGTCGTCGCGCATGTAGTAGCCCATCGTCATCGCGCCGTGGGCGCCCTCGTAGGTCGAGGACGTGTGGACTTTGACCCAGGAGTCCATCTTGCCGCCGTTCCAGCACAGGTGCATCGGACCCCAGTCGTGGGTCAGGTCATCGGTGCACTCCATGCCCTGGGTGCTGTCGAGGTGGAAGGGCAGCAGCACGTTCGGCGGGACGAGGCTGGTGGCGCCGGGGTAGTCCTGCGCGAACACCCCGAGCGAGTGCGCCGGATGATCGTCGAAGCCGCGACCCCGGGCTAAGGCGCCGCCGTCAGGCGCCGCCGACGATTCCACCCCATAGTCGCCGAAGTAGTGGTCGTAGGAGCGGTTCTCCATCATCAGGAAGACGACGTGCTCGATTGCGCCCAGGTCCGACCCGGCCGCCTGCGTCGCCGCCGCGCGTCCGACCAGCCGCGCGCCGCTCGGGCCGGCGGCCCACGCCGCTGCCGAGTTGCTGACCACCGCGCCCGCCCCGAGCATGCCGAAGTAGCGCAGCAGTTGCCGGCGGCTGAGCGTCTGTCCCTTGAGTTCATCGGGGAGATCCAAGCGGGGTCAGCCCTTCACGGCCGTGAAGACGTCCGAGCCGAACGTCGCCGGGACGCTGGCGGCGTAGGCGAGGCGCGGCAGGCCGAACAGCGTCTCCCAGCTCGCGAGCGACGAGTAGTGGTTGTACGGCGTCGCGCTGATCGTGCCCGGCTTGATGAACGGCGAGAGCAGGACGGCGCCGACCAGCCCGCCGCCCGGGCCGGTGATGCCCGGCAGCGGCGAGTCGCCCGGTCCCGGTTCCTCGCCGCAGCAGGACGAGGAGTCCGATTGCGGACCGTCTGACTCGTCGAAGGTGATCTCGAGCAGGCCGTTCTCCTTGAAGGCCGGAGAGCTCGTGATCATCGGGACCCACGTCTCGAGGAACGTGTCGATGTCGGCGAGTGCCGAGGAACCGCTGGCCTGATTCGTGCACGGGTAGTCGTGGCCGTCGTCGCACAGGTTCGGGGTGATGAAGGAGAACGCGGGCGTGGTCGAGACCTTCTTCAGGTCGGTGGCCAGGCCGGTCTCGCCGGTGAGCGCGGCGGCCGGCATCGCGCCGGTGGGCGACCCGAGCGCGACCACGTGGTCGTCGCAGTAGGTCTGGTTGTCGATCACCGAGTGGAAGTAGACGAACGGGTCATGGCGCGTGGCGTAGCCGTCGCCGGCAACAGCGTCCTGGGTCTGGTCCTGGGAGTTCAGAGTGGGGTGACCGCAGGCGGCCGTCTCTCGGTTCGGGTCGTTGCCCATGTCCTCCTCGTACGCCTTCCAGTTCAGCCCCGCGCTCGAGAGCTGGTTCCCGATGTTTTGGACGCCGGTCGGATACACGCAGCCGGCTCCGGATTCGACGCCGTCCGAGAGCAGGTCCGCGCCGGTGAAGTCGTCGAAGATCTGACAGTCGGCCTGGTTCTCGGGATTGGGCGGCTGGCCAGAGACGATCGAGATGTAGTTGTCGTTGCTCTCGTGGCCGGTGGCGTAGTAGTCGGAGAGGAACGCTCCCTTGGAGGGGAGCGTGGTGGCGAGATA
>DATBYI010000668.1:0-4020 GCA_036513815.1 Solirubrobacteraceae bacterium | reverse complement strand
CGTGAAGCAGGACGAGCGGGCTCCGTTCGTGCAAGCCCTGGAGCGGGCTCGCGTGTCGGCGTACGCCCCCGGGGAGTTCATTGGGCAAGAGGGCTTCATGCGCGCCGCAGAGATTCGGGCCCTGGCGCGTCGGGCGGGCATCGCCTCTGGCGTCTCGGTTTTGGATCTGTGCTGCGGAATTGCCGGGCCGGGACGGTTCATCACCGAGGAGCTGGGTTGCACCTATCTGGGGGTTGACTTCAGCGCCAGCGCGCTCGACATCGCACGTGAGCGGGCGGACGACCTTCCTTGCCGCTTCGCGGTGGCGCGGATCCCACCGCTCCCTCCGGGTCCGTTCGACGTGGTGCTCCTGTTCGAGACCATGCTCGCGTTTCCCGAGAAGGAAACGCTCGTTCAGGCGATAGCCAGCGCGCTGAGCACCGGCGGCCGGTTCGTCTTCACGATGGAGGAGGGCCTACCCCTCACCGAGGAAGAGCACGAGCGGATGCCCGACTCCGACACGGTCTGGCTCGCCCCGCTGCCTGAGATGCTCGCTTGGTTGGAGCGATTCGGGCTGGCCGTCCGCTGGAGGGATGACTGGAGCCGTTCTCACCAAGCCATGGCGGATTCGCTGATCGACGCGTTCGCCGCCGATGCTTCCGATATCGCCGCGCAGATCGGACCCCGGGCACTGGAGGAGTTGCTGACCGCTCACCGACTTTGGAGCGACTGGCTGCGCCGAGGACGCGTCCGCAAGCTCGCGTTCGTTACGGAAAAGGCGGCCCCGGTTGCGGGAAGGATCGAGCGTCGGAGCGCGTCCCGAGAAGGGGACGCAGTTACTGTCATCCCAGACGGGACTAGCCTCGCCGACGGCCTTTACCCATACGGAAGTGATGATCAGATCCGAGAGCCGCATAACGATCGCCAGCAGCGTCCCTGAAGTGTGGGCGTATGTCTGTGACGTCGGACGCTGGCCTGAGTGGGCGCCAACGGTTCGCGAATGTTGGGTTGGCGGAGGGGCTCCGCTTCAGCCCGGTGCGCGGGTGGAGCAGCGGGCGAAGTGGATATTCGGGTCCACTCGCTATCGGGCCCAGAACGTGACCTCGGTCGAGGCGCCCCGCTCCGTGGCGTTCGCCGGGCCGATGGGGACTTCCGCGGCGCGCTGGGGAATGGAGCTCGAGCCGATGGACGATCGGCAGACCGACGCCACGATGTGGGTTGAGGTCGACCTCGAGAACGTCATGCGAGCCATCCCCGGCCGCGTTCTCAACGGCAGAATTCGGCGCGTAATGGATATCGAGATGGCGGCCATCAAGGCCGCGGTCGAGGCCGGCACGGCGGGCAGCACACCGTGAGCCGGATCGACAGTAGGCGAGAGCATCTGATCGAGACCTACCGCAACAAGGCGAAGCACTACGACGTCACCTCCCAGTTCTACCCGGTGCCCGGCTATCCCCACAGGGCCCACCGCCTCCGGGCCGTCCGAGCGCTCGGGCTTCGCCCAGGTGACAGCGTGGTCGACATCGCCTGCGGCACCGGTCTGAACTTCTCGCTGATCGAGCGAGCGATCGGTCCCGAGGGCCGGATCATCGGCGTCGATCTGACCGACGCGATGCTCGCCCAAGCCCAGCAGCGGATCGAGACCAACGGGTGGAGCAATATCAGCCTCGTGCAAGCCGATGCGGCCGAGTACGACTTCCCCACCGAGGTCGATGCAATCCTGTCCACATACGCGCTGTCGCACGTGCCTGAATGCGGAGATGTCATCGCCCGCGGCGCCGCCGCGCTCCCTCGAGGTGGGCGCTGGGTCGTGGTGGATCTCAAGGTTCCCGACGACGCGCCTCGGTGGCTGACGCAGATCGGAACCGCACTTGTGCGGCCCTTCGGCTCCATAGACGAGTGGATCGCGCGCCATCCGTGGGACGGGATTCGCGCAGCCATGCAGGACGGGCTGGCCGATCTCTCCTGGACCGAGTTGGTCTTTGGGACCGCATTTCTTGCCGCCGGGTCTCGCGGCTCTACTGGGACGGTCGATGAACCGCCCCAGAAGAGCGACGATGAGTGAATGTCGGTGCGGGACGGTTCAGACTGCGACGGCTTCTGCGGGGACCGTCACGGCTTCGGCTGCGGTCTCGATGAGCTTGACGACCTCATCGGGGTGCGAGACCATCGCGCAGTGGTTGGATGCGATCTCGATGGCGGTTGCGCCCATGCGCTTGGCGAACTGGCGCTCCGCGTCGGGCGGGATGGCCTCGTCCCCTGCGGCGACCAGGAACCAGGTCGGCAGTGATTTCCAGGCGGGTGCACCCATCACGTCGCCGAGGGTCGAGGCGGCTAGGGGCTGTTGGACGGCATGCATGACCTTTGCCTTGACCGGGTCGATGTCACCGGCGAAGTGGTTGACGAAGTCGTCCTCCGGCAGCCATGCGAGGCCCTGGTCGTCGATGTCGAGGTGCGCGAGTGCCGGGGTCGGGGGTCCTTGCTGCAGTAGCGCGCCGATCGATTCGCCCTCGGCCAGTCCGAAGGCCGCGATGTAGACCAGACCGACTGCGTTCGGCGCGTCGCTGCCGAGCGCGGTCATGATCTGACCGCCGTAAGAGTGGCCGGCGACGACAGTCGGGCCATTCTGAAGGCTCAGCACGTGGCGGAGTCGTGCAACGTCGTCCGCGAGTGAGGTCTCCGGAAACTGGGGGGCTGTGACGTGGTAGCCGTCGGCTTGGAGGCGCTCGATGACCGCGCTCCAGCAGGAGCCGTCGGCCCACGCGCCGTGGACCAGGACGATGTTCGGTGAAGTGCTCATTTTCATGACTCCTTATCGGGTTTCGGTGACGAAGCTTCGTGAGGTGACCGGATCACGCCAGCGTGATCCGAGTGATGTCGACCGCCACGAGGAGCGGTTCTGGGACGAGCTGGTAGTCGCCCTCGTAGGCGTAGACGCGCCGCTTCGTGGGGAACATGAGGCCATCGACCTCCTGATAATCCGAGGCGTAGTTCAGCCCGGTCGCTCCACCCAGGATGTCAACGGTGTAGTCGTGACGGCGCAGGAGCCCGTCCGGGCCAAAGCAAAAGATCTGCTCGCGCGTGTGACTCTTGACTTCCTCAGGGAAGATCACTTTTAGCCGTCGCCACGTCTCACCTTCGACTTCGATTGAGTCGATCTCCTCTTTGGCAAAGCGCGCCTGTACGTAGAGGAACGGTGTGTTGAGGTAAGTCCACAGCGCCTCGCCGCTGAAGTAGGCCACATGGATCGCGCCCCACGGTGAGTCCGCGGTCTGCCCCTCGAACGATTTCTCGGGATCGTCGGTGCTTTCCAGAACGGTCCCGTCAGACCTTTGCACGGCGACCCTGTCAGGCTCAAAGCTAGTCGTTCGATCTTGGCCAACGAACGACGTCGCCACCCGCTCCCGCTGAGTGTCGGCGACCATCACGATGTCCCGCAGGACGTCGTGTTGTCCCTTCACGTCCCAGATGGCCCCGGTGATCGAGACATCGATCTTGACTGACGAGACCTCGTTCCAGCGGGCAAGCCCTCCATGGGCCTCGATGGCAGTGTCAAGCAGGTCGCGCCCGTCGCTTTTCCTCGGCTCGTTGACAGCGAGCTCTTGTCCGTCCTGGCGCCCAGCGGTCGTGGTCATCGTGTCCCTGCTCTCGGAGATGCTTGACCGCGACAAACACGGCTTCAGTCGGCCTGTTCAGCGTAGGCTGAACTGGGGCCGGCGTAAATGGCTCGAGCGAACCATCCGCAGGGCGCAGAGCGGGTCCGATCGAACTACTGGCAAGACGGTCCAATCGAGCCGCTCCCGCTGTGGTCGCTCGCGCTCTGGGCCTCTTGGGCGAGTTGGTAGATTGCGGGTAGGGGCTGGCGGGGGATCACTCCAGATGGAATCCGAGCAGAACCACCCGCCGGAGGGACAGCGACCGATCACGGTCGTGCTCGTCGATGATGAGCACCTGATCCGTGCTGCGCTCGCGCGAGCGCTGTCGGACGGCGGGATCGAGCTCGTCGGCGAGGCCGTCAGCGGAGACGACGCGATCGCCACC
>DATBYI010000667.1:0-4836 GCA_036513815.1 Solirubrobacteraceae bacterium | reverse complement strand
TGCATCGGGGTTCTCACGCCGTCCCGGTCACCGAGGAAGACGTTGTCGCCCATGGCGATCTCATCGCCGTAGTAAAGGACGGGCGAGCCGGGGAGCGAGAACAGGATTGCGTGCATCAGCTCGATCTCGTCGCGGCCGTTGTCGAGCAGCGGGGCGAGGCGCCGCCGGATGCCCAGATTCAGCTTCATGCGCGGGTCCTTGGCGTACTCCGAGTACATGTAGTCGCGCTCTTCGTCGGTGACCATCTCGAGCGTCAGCTCGTCGTGGTTGCGCAGGAAGAGGCCCCACTGGCAGCTCTCGGGGATCGTCGGGGTCTGCTCGAGGATCTCGTAGACGGGTACGGCCTCCTCACGCCGGATGGCCATGAACATGCGCGGCATCACCGGGAAGTGGAACGCCATCTGGCATTCGTCGCCGTTCCCAAAGTACTCGACAACGTCGGCTGGCCACTGGTTGGCCTCGGCCAGCAGCACCCGGTCCGGATAGTTCTCGTCGATCTCCTTGCGGACCCGCTTGAGGTACGCGTGGGTCTCGGGCAGGTTCTCGCAGATCGTGCCCTCGCGCTCGAACAGGTAGGGGACGGCGTCGAGCCGGAAGCCGTCGAGCCCGAGGTCGAGCCAGAAGCGCAGCACCTCGAGCATGGCGGACCGGACGTCGGGGTTGTCGTAGTTGAGGTCGGGCTGGTGGGAGAAGAAGCGGTGCCAGTAGTACTGGCCGGCGATCGGATCCCACGTCCAGTTGGAGGCCTCGGTGTCGATGAAGATGATCCGCGCGTCCTGGTAGCGCTCGTTGGTGTCCGACCACACGTACCAGTCGCGCTTGGGCGAGTCGCGGCTCGAGCGCGACTCCTGAAACCAGGGGTGGTCACTCGAGGTGTGGTTCATGACGAGGTCCGCGATCACGCGGATGCGACGAGCGTGGGCGGCCTCGATCAGCTCGTGCACGTCGTCGACGTTCCCGTAGTCGGGATGCACCGCGCCGAAGTCCGCGATGTCGTAGCCGCCGTCTCGGAGCGGGCTCCGGTAGAACGGCAGCAGCCAGATGCAGTCGATGCCGAGCCACTGGAGGTAGTCCAGCTTCTCGGTCAGCCCGCGGAAGTCGCCCGAGCCGTCCCCGTTGGCGTCGAAGAAGCCGCGGATGTGGATCTCGTAGAAGACGGCGCGCTTGAACCACAGAGGCTCGTGCTCGAACCACTGCATGGTCTGCGCCTGCGCTTGCGCCCCGTCGTTCGGGGATGCCCTGACCGGCGCGGTCCCGGTCTCGGCCGCGATCAGGTGGGTGAGGGTCGGCGGGCCGACGCCCATCAGATTTCGACCCGCACGACGTGGGCCTGGCGGATACCGGGCTCGAGCCGGACGTAGTTGGCACCGATGCGCCACAGGTAGCGCTCGTCGGTCAACAAATCGTGGGCGGTGAAGGTCGGCGGCAGGCCGAGGTTGGCGGGCACGATCGCCAGGCCCTCCTGAGGTTGATGGGGGTCGACGCTGACGACGGAGATGATCGTGTTCCCCGGTGAGTGCTTGGCGTACGCGATCAGTGCGTCGTTGGCGGTGTCGAGGAAGGTTACGTTGGTCAGGTCGTGCAGTGCGGCGTTCTCACGCCGGATCTGGTTCAGACGCTGGATGAACGGGAGCAGCGGGCCGTCCAGCGCGCGCCGCTTGATCTCGTATTTCTCGGAGTGCAGGTATTCCTCGGAGCCGATCTTGACCGGCACGTTCTCGAAGTTCTCGTAGCCCGAGTAGATCCCGTAGGTCGGGCTCAGCGTGGCGGCGAGGGTTACGCGGGCCTCGAAGGCCGCCCGGCCGCCGTGCTGGAGGTACTCGTGCAGGATGTCCGGGGTGTTGGCGAAGAAGTTGGGCCGGAAGTACTCGCTCTCGTCGGTGTGGGCGAGCTCGTTTACGTACTCCATGAGTTCGTACCGCGAGTTCTTCCAGGTGAAGTACGTGTAGGACTGGCTGAAGCCGATCTTGGCCAGGTGGCGCATGACGGCTCTTCTCGTGAACGCCTCGGCCAGGAAGACCACGTCGCGATTGTGCTGGTGGACGTTCTCGATCAGCCAGCGCCAGAACTCGAAGGGCTTGGTATGGGGGTTGTCGACGCGGAACACGGTCACGCCCGCGTCGACCCACTGGAGCATGATGTCCTTGAGCGCCTCCCAGAGACTTTGCCAATCGGGCGTGTCCCAGTTGACGTTGTAGATGTCCTGGTAGCGCTTGGGCGGGTTCTCCGCGTACTTCAGGGTGCCGTCGGGGCGGCGATGGAACCACTCGGGATGTTCGTGTAGCCAGGGGTGGTCGGCCGAGCACTGGATCGCGAAGTCGAGCGCGATGTCCAGGTTGTGCTGCTTGGCGGCTTTTGTCAGGTCCTTGAGGTCCTCGATCGTTCCGAGGTCTTTGTGAACGGCTTCGTGGCCGCCGCTCTCGTCGCCGATCGCCCAGGGGGAGCCGGGATCGGTTGGGCCGGCGATGAGCGAGTTGTCACGGCCCTTGCGGTTGGTGTGCCCGATCGGGTGGATCGGGGGGAGGTAGATGACGTCGAACCCGAGCTCCTGCAGACGTGGAAGCTGTTCCTTGACGCCTTTGAGGCCGCCCCAGGACCGCGGGAACAGCTCGTACCAGGCTCCGAACTTGGCCCGTTCACGGTCGACCTCGATCGCGATGGGCGCTTCGAGGGTGACCGAGCCGTGGCGGGGCTCGATCCGCTCGACGGTCTGAAACAGCTCCGCTCCGAGGGCGACGTCGTACTTGGCTGACTCGGGGACGGCGGGGTCGTTCAGGGCCTCGATGGCGTGCTCGATCAGAGCCTTGTCGGCGTTGTCCTGGGCGGATTTCTTGGCGTTCTGGAGATGCTGGACGCCTTCGGAGAGCTCGCCGGCGAGGTCGTGCTGGTCGGCCGCGACCTTGCGTTCGAGTTCGTCGCGCCACGTGCCGAACACGTCGGTCCACGCCTCGATCGTGTACTCCCAGCGACCCTGGCTGGCGACGACGAAGGTGCCGGCCCAGCGGACGCCACCGAGGTGAGCGTCGATCCGGCTGAGCTCGGCCTCCTGGTAGTCCTTTTCCTGGGGCGCCTTGTAGCGGACGACGGCGCGGAGCAGGTCGTGGCCGTCGCGGAAGATGTCGGCTTCGATCGCGACGCTGTCCCCGACACAGCGCTTGACCGGGTAGCGGCCGTCGTCGACCGCCGGCGCCGGGTACTGGATGACGATCCGCTCGGGTGGCGGCTCGGACGCGCCGGCGGGCGGGCGCTTGGCAGGAGAGGGCTGGACCTGTGTACTCACGCGGGTCCTCGCCCCGAAAAATATCCTTCCTCGCGATGGGTAAACCCGTTCGCGTGCTCTTTCGTGGCGAGAAGTAGTTGATCGAGCTCCCGCGCTCGAGCGGCGTCCAACTCCATTTGACGTCTTTGCCGGGGGGCCGGCTGGGGCGCGAGGCGTACCGATTCGTCGACTGGCTGGCGGCGGCGGGACAGACCTGGTGGCAGGTGCTGCCCCTCGGCCCACCCGACCGCTACCGCTCGCCGTACAAGGCCCGGTCGGCCTTTGCCGCGTGGCCCGGCTTCCTGTCCGACCCCCGCGCCCGCGTTACCGCCTCGGAGGTTTCGGAGTTTCGGGATCGGGAGTCGTACTGGGCGGACGACTGGGAGCGGTTCGCGGGCCGGGGGGCGTTGGCCGACCAGGTGCGATTCTCGCGCGAATGGTCAGCTTTGCGCTCGTATGCGGCGGATCGTGGGGTCCGGTTGTTTGGCGATGTGGCGATCTACGTCGCGCCTCGGAGCGCGGACCACGTGGCCCATCCCGAGCTGTTTCAGGACGGGTTCGTCGCCGGCGCCCCGCCCGACGCGTATTCGTCGACCGGACAGCTGTGGGGGAACCCCTTGTACGACTGGCCGGCGCTGCAGCGCCGGCGCTACCGATGGTGGGTGGAGCGTCTGCGCCGCACCGTGTCGCTGTTCGACCTGGCCCGGATCGATCACTTCCGGGGGTTCGTGTCCTACTGGGCGGTGCCAGTGGGAGCGCGGACCGCGGCCGGCGGACACTGGAACCGCGGTCCCGGGCGGGCGATGTTCGAGGCGGCCTTGGCCGAGCTCGGTCCGCTGTCTCTGGTGGCCGAGGATCTGGGCGTGATCACGCCGGCGGTGGAGCGGCTGCGCGACTCGCTCGGGTTTCCCGGGATGGTCGTGCTCCAGTTCGGGTTCGACGCGTCGGCTCCTGAGAGCGTGCACCGGTTCGAGAACCACCCCGTGGATCGGGTCGTGTACACGGGGACGCATGACCACGACACGGCGCGGGGGTGGTACTCGTCGCTTTCTGCTGATCTCCGTGCTGAGGTCGACTCGACGTTGACGCGGGTCGGCGTGCGCGAGCCGCGTGCGCCCTGGTGGGGGCTGATCCGGCTGGCACTGGCCTCCCGGGCGGAGGTGGCGATGATGCAGGCGCAGGACGTGCTCGGTCTCGGGAGCGAGGCGCGCATGAACGCGCCGGGCCGCGTGGGGACCGCGTGGCGGTGGCAGATGGAGCGTGGCGCGTTGACGCCGGCGCTGGCGCGGCGGTTGCGGGCGGCGACGGAGGAGGCGGGGCGGCTCGCTGGGTGAGGGTCGCGGTGGGCGGCTTGCTGGGTGAGGGTCGCGGTCGGCGGCTTGCTGGGTGAGGGTCGCGGTCGGCGGCGCGCCGAGTGTGCGGAAAACCGCGTATGTGGCGGCTTTCGGCACGCTCGCCCACGGTAGCGCGCCGAGTGTGCGGAACACCGCGTATGTGGCGGCTTTCGGCACGCTCGCCCAGGGTGGCGCGCCGAGTGTGCGGAACACCGCGTATGTGGCGGCTTTCGGCACGCTCGC
>DATBYI010000666.1:0-4312 GCA_036513815.1 Solirubrobacteraceae bacterium | reverse complement strand
ATCGGGTCGGAATATCCGGCGTGACCGTCCTGGTACTCCGGAGCCTTCAGATACGACACCGCGGGCAGGTTGTTGGCGTCGGCCGCCGCGAAGAAGTCCTTGATGTCGTACTGGTGGTTGGCCTGATCCTGATGGCCGATCGCCGCGATCGAGGTCGGCGGCAGGTGCTGCGGGTTCGCCGTCGACGCATAGAACTGGAACGGCTCGTGGTGCGGCGAGTAGTCGGTCTCGCTCGCCCCGGCGACGTTGTCGTGCGCGCCCGTGCAGACGGCGCTCAGGACATCCGTGCTCGGCTTCCCGGACACGTAGCCCGGGCTAGCGAAGCCACCCTGGAACCAGCCCCAGGTGATCCCGGCCTCGTCGAGCAGGTCGCCGATGTTCTTGCCGCCCATCTCGATGGTGGTGGCGCCTGAGGTGTTCTTGTCCTCGGTGTCCGAGCACACGTCGAAGTACGGGTCGGAGTCGCTGTAGTCGGTGCCCGGGCCCTGCGGCTGGGGCTGATCAGGCGACGCCGCCGTGCTTCCGGGGGGATTCGCCGGGCAGGTCGGAGCGTTGATGGTCGAGCTCGACGGGCCGCAGATCACGCCGTACGTGTTACCGGAGATCACGTTGACCGCGCCGGGCGTGGAGGGCCCAAACGAGTCGCTGTAGGAGTTGTCGTTCAGCGAGAAGTGCTGCGCGAGGTTCCACAGCCCGGTGACGGTGTTGCCGTCGTAGTAGTCCATGACGATGCTCTTGTCCGTGCAGCCGCTGCCCGCGGTGTCCTGGACGAACTTGTCCATCAGGCCGTGGTCGTAGGCGCTCTGCTCGGCGTTGTACCCGTGGTTCTGGTCACATGTCACCGCCTGAGAGCGGTCGAGCCGCTGGGGATTCGCGCTGTTCGGGTTATGGGTGAGCAGCGCCGGGCTGAGGCCGTTCACCGATGGCGTCCCGGGCGCCGCGTGGAACGCCGGCTCCCCGGACGGGTTGGTCGCGTGGGGATAGGTCCCGAAGTAGTGATCGAACGAGATGTTCTCGTCGAAGATCACGACGATGTGCTTGATCGGCGTCTTCGTGTTTGGCCTGGTGTTGTAGTACGCAACCGGCGCCTGGTAGCTACTGGATACCCGTGGTCGAACGGATGGGTGCGAATGGCCCGAGCTTTCTGCTTGGGCCACCGCGACGGCGGTCACTCCCGCTAGCGCGAGTACCGCCACCAACAACGAGAACACGCGCTTTCGCGCCATCCAAGTCTCCTCTGGTCGGTGGTCATTTCCCCGGCGTCCGGCCTGGGCGCCGCGCGCACCACTCTCCCGAGCCGCCGGTGCCCGCGAGTAACCGCCTTGTAACCGGGTTGTTGTCGCGTTGTGAACACGGCCGATCACGGCCGGCGGCGCGCCGAAAATCAGCGCATTGGCGCCGCAATCATCGAGCTGGGCCACTTCTTGTTAACAAGTTGTGCACGCCTGGTCACTACCTTGACCCGCGGTCCCGATGACCTTGCTCTCACCCGAAACGAGCCCGGACGGCTCGCGGGGCGCGCGAAGCCGTCGTCTCCCGCGCCCGTCCGTCCGAGCCGCGCTCCTCGGCTTGCTGGTGCTGGCGGCGCTGGCCGCTGTGTGGGTGACCGTGGGACGGGGCGGCGCAGACGCACATCGCGTGAACGTCGTTCCCGTGGCCGCCCACTCGCGCTCGAGCAATCCATATCCGCTTCACATCACCACGGTGGTCGGCTCGAACATCCCACCCAAGCAGTACGGGAGCGAGCTCTCGAAGCAGCAGGGATCGGCGACGGAGGACAGCGCAACGCCGGGCTCGACGCCGCCACCCCCGATCACGCCAGTCTCCCCGAACGCGTTCGCCGGCCCAACGGCCGCCTACCGCGCCTATGCCGAACGCTGGGCCGCGACGCTGGCCGCCGAGGTCCCGCACCTGCGCGCCGCGCTCGCGAGCGGGGATCGTGCCGCTGCCGAACAGGTGTGGGGCGTCGCCTTCAGCGACTACCTGCATCTGGGCGCGGTCTACGGCCTGCTCCCGGGGACGCTGGACGCCCAAATCGACGGACTCCCGCACGCGCTTCCGGGCCCCGGCGCGCCGAACCTGTCGTTCTCGGGGCTGCACCGGATCGAGATGGGCCTGTGGACGGGCGCGCCGGTGACGTCGCTCGTGCCTTGGGCGACCCGCCTCCAGACCGACGTCGGGACGCTGCAGCGGGTCCTCCCCTCGGTCCAGATCGACCCCCTCACCTACGCCACGCGGGCACACGAGATCCTCGAGGACGCCCAGCGCGATTTCCTCAGCGGGACCGACGTGCCGTGGAGCGCCGCCGGGGTAGTGGCGACCGCCGCCGGGGTGACCGCCACCGACGAGGTCGTCTCGACGCTGACTCCCCTGCTGGAAGCGCGCGACGGCACCCTGCTCGACGTCAACAACTGGCTCGACCGGCTGCAGAACGTCCTCGATCAGCTCCGCGGCGCGCACGGCGGAAGCTGGCCGTCGCTCGGTCAGCTCACCCTGAGCCAGCGCGAGGAGCTCAACGGCACCTTGGCCGGCGCGCTCGGGCCCCTGTCGCAGATTCCGGGAAGCCTCGAGACGACGCCCACGCCGGTGATCCCCAAGATCCCATCGTCGAAGTGAAGCCGGTCGATCGCCGACGTTTCCTGACCGGGTCCGCCGCTGCGATCGGCATCGGCAGCGTCGGCGCGGCGGTGGGTGCGACCCTCGCCCCCGATACGCCGGCGAGCGCGTCGAACTCGGGCTCGACCGCCAACGGCCTCACCCCCGACCTGGCCGCGCGGATCCCGTTCGACGGCGCCCACCAGGCCGGGGTCCTCACGCCCCGTCCGGATCAGGCGACGTTCGTTGCGCTCGACAGCATCGCGCCTAGCCAGGACGTTCTGTTCAGCGCCCTGGAGGCGCTGTCCGGCGTGGCGCGGACGCTGACGCAGGGCGAGCGCGTCCCGACCGCCCGAATCGACGACCCACCGCCCGACTCCGGGATCCTCGGCCCGGTCAACGCCCCAGATTCGCTCACCGTCACGATCGCCTTCGGAGCCTCGCTGTTCGACAACCGCTACGGGCTGGCCGCCAAGCGGCCGCGCCATCTGACCGCGATGCCGGCCTTCGCCCACGACGAGCTCGATCCCTACCGCACCGGCGGCGACGTGCTCGTGCAGATCTGCGCCGGCCAGCGCGACACGGTCGTGCACACCTACCGGGAGCTGATGCGCGCGGTCGCCGGCAACCTGGTCATCCGGTGGACGATCGACGGCTTCCAGAGCGCGCAGCGAGGCCCCAGCCCGAAGAACAGCCGCCGCAACCTGTTCGCGTTCCGCGACGGGACCGGCAACCCGGATGTCAGCGATGCCGCGCTCATGAACCAGCTCATTTGGGTCCAGCCCAACGCCGGCGAGCCGGACTGGGCCATCGGCGGCACGTACCAGGTGGCGCGCACGATCCGGATGCATGTGGAGTTCTGGGACCGCGTCGGGATGCTCGAGCAGGAGCAGATGATCGGGCGCGACCGGGTCACCGGCGCGCCGCTCGGCGGCACGGGCGAGTTCCAGGATCCCGCCTACGACCTCGACCCGAAGGGCAAGCGGATCCCGCTCGACGCGCACATTCGCCTGGCCAACCCGCGCACCACGCGTACCAACGACCAGCGGATCCTGCGGCGCGGGTACAACTACCACCGGGGAGTCGATAGGGCCGGCGATCTCGACCAGGGCCTGATGTTCATCGCCTTCAACCAGGACCCCGTCCGCCAGTACGCCACGATCCAGAACCGCCTCGATCCCGAGCCGATGGTCGACTACATCACCCCGGTCGGAGGCGGCTACTTCTTTGCCCCGCCCGGGACCCGGGGCGTGGGCGACTGGGTGGGCTCGGGGCTCGCCTAAAGGCGCCGCCGTCTGGCGCCGCCGTCTGGCGCCGCCGACCATGCCGATCCCCAAAGGCGCCGCCGTCAGGCGCCGCCGACCATTCGACTCAAGGCTGACGACTATCCTCGCGGCGTGCCGCTCGCCGCCGAGCTCGAACTCCCCAGCTTCGACCACACCGACGCGTCATTGCGCGGAGCGCGCTACCGCGACGCGATGGCGGGCCTCGATGGTCACGACGGCTGGCTCGCCGCGAGCCCGTTCGGCTTCATCGTGCTCGACCACGACGCCGGTGAGTTCTTCCTGCGGACCAAGGCGGCGGTGTTCCCCGGACTGACGATCGCCGACCTGTTCGGGATCACCGAGGGTCCGCTGCGCGAGGAGATCGTCCGCAACATCATCAACGTCAACGGCGACGATCACCGCCGGCTGCGCAACCTGGTCAACCCGGCGCT